>NZ_SZVK01000094.1:0-6545 GCF_005280595.1 Escherichia sp. MR
GGAACGGTCTGCGTTGTCGGGAAGATACGTGATCTGATCCTTCAACTCAGCAAAAGTTCGATTTATTCAACAAAGCCACGCGGATGCACTGCTGTGTGTACTGTAGAGTCTGGCGGATGTCGACAGGCTCTATTTTTTTATTCATTTTTAGCTCTGTAAATAACCACATTCTCGCCGGGATTGGGTGATGAATGACGAGATCAGTGGTGCCTGGCGGCTATCACGCTGCTGAATCAAATAACAGGTCGCCTACGGTAAAATTTCGCTGACTGGAATTATTCCAGCCTCGATCCATGTGAAGGATTGCCCTCATTTCTTCAGGCTGAAAAATCAAAAAATCGCTTTATGCTACCAGACTGCGACAAACCAGACGCGAAACCAGCTACTTACTCTTTGTTAGTCTTAATCTTTTTGGTGGTATGGCTGCTAATGTTGCTGGCGTGGTATCTTATCGGTCTGCCTATTGGTTCGGGGATTTACCCACGTTTGTCTTAAGCCTTAAGAGAGAACGGATGCTGAGATTACTTGAAGAAAAAATTGCCACGCCACTGGGACCGCTGTGGGTGATCTGCGATGAACAATTTCGTCTGCGGGCGGTTGAATGGGAAGAGTACAGCGAACGCATGGTGCAGCTGCTGGACATCCATTATCGCAAAGAAGGTTATAAGCGCATTTCTGCCACCAACCCAGGTGGTTTAAGCGACAAGCTTCGTGACTATTTCGCCGGGAATCTTAGCATTATTGATACGCTTCCTACCGCCACGGGAGGCACGCCATTTCAGCGCGAAGTCTGGAAGGCACTGCGCACTATCCCCTGCGGGCAGGTAATGCATTACGGTCAACTGGCTGAATATCTGGGTCGACCAGGTGCAGCGCGTGCCGTTGGCGCAGCAAATGGCTCTAATCCGATCAGCATCGTCGTCCCTTGCCACCGGGTTATTGGACGAAACGGCACGATGACAGGATATGCAGGCGGAGTGCAGCGAAAAGAGTGGTTATTGCGCCATGAAGGCTATCTGCTACTGTAAACCTTAAACAATTTGTGCCGATTTTTTCACAGTTTTATGTAAAGTTACCCTTAACAATTTAAAGCTTTTCAAAGGGATAGACATAAATTTACATCTATTATCGGAATTCTCCGCTGTTAAGGTTTGCTTAGACTTACTTGCTCCCTAAAAAGATGTTAAAATTGACAAATATCAATTACGGCTTGAGCAGACCTATGATCCCGGAAAAGCGAATTATACGGCGCATTCAGTCTGGCGGTTGTGCTATCCATTGCCAGGATTGCAGCATCAGTCAGCTTTGCATCCCGTTCACACTCAACGAACATGAGCTTGATCAGCTTGATAATATCATCGAGCGAAAGAAGCCTATTCAGAAAGGCCAGACGCTGTTTAAGGCTGGTGATGAACTTAAATCGCTTTATGCCATCCGCTCCGGTACGATTAAAAGTTATACCATCACAGAGCAAGGCGACGAGCAAATCACTGGCTTCCATTTAGCAGGCGATCTGGTAGGTTTTGACGCTATTGGTAGCGGTCATCACCCGAGTTTCGCCCAGGCGCTGGAAACCTCAATGGTATGTGAAATCCCGTTCGAAACCCTGGACGATCTGTCTGGTAAAATGCCGAATCTGCGTCAGCAGATGATGCGTCTGATGAGCGGTGAAATCAAAGGCGATCAGGACATGATCCTGCTGTTGTCGAAGAAAAATGCAGAAGAACGCCTGGCTGCTTTTATCTACAACCTGTCCCGTCGTTTTGCCCAACGCGGCTTCTCCCCTCGTGAATTCCGCCTGACGATGACTCGTGGCGATATCGGTAACTATCTTGGCCTGACGGTAGAAACCATCAGTCGTCTGCTGGGTCGTTTCCAGAAAAGCGGCATGTTGGCGGTCAAAGGTAAATACATCACCATCGAAAATAACGATGCGCTGGCTCAGCTTGCTGGTCATACGCGCAACGTAGCCTGATTTTTCCGCATAATCGACTATCCTTCTGTCATATCATTAAATTTTTCTGATTTATTGATCTGGCAGAAGGTTCATCACTGTTTCATTCACCAGATATGGGTTAATCTTTTAATTACAAACTGCGTTGACAGTTGTTGTAAGGAGACCCTGTATGGCTATGTATCAGAACATGCTCGTTGTTATCGATCCTAACCAGGACGATCAACCGGCATTACGGCGAGCTGTTTATTTACATCAACGGATTGGTGGCAAAATTAAAGCCTTTTTGCCGATTTATGACTTCTCATACGAAATGACCACCCTGCTCTCCCCGGACGAACGTACCGCGATGCGTCAGGGCGTCATCAGCCAGCGTACTGCCTGGATCCATGAGCAGGCAAAGTATTATCTCAACGCTGGCGTCCCGATTGAAATTAAAGTGGTATGGCATAACCGTCCTTTCGAAGCCATCATTCAGGAAGTGGTTAGCAGTGGGCACGATCTGGTGCTAAAAATGGCGCACCAACATGACCGTCTGGAAGCGGTTATTTTCACCCCTACCGACTGGCACCTGTTACGCAAATGCCCAAGCCCGGTGTGGATGGTGAAAGACCAGCCGTGGCCGGAAGGTGGTAAGGCGCTGGTGGCGGTGAATCTCGCCAGTGAAGAGCCATATCATAATGCGCTCAATGAAAAACTGGTGAAAGAAACGATCGAGCTGGCGGAACAGGTAAATCACACCGAAGTCCATCTGGTTGGCGCCTACCCCGTAACACCTATCAATATTGCCATTGAACTGCCGGAATTTGATCCAAGTGTTTATAACGATGCCATTCGTGGACAACATTTGCTGGCGATGAAAGCCCTGCGGCAGAAATTCGGCATTAATGAAAATATGACGCACGTTGAAAAAGGTCTGCCAGAAGAAGTGATTCCAGATCTGGCCGAACATTTGCAGGCAGGGATTGTCGTTCTTGGCACTGTGGGACGCACCGGTATCTCTGCGGCATTCCTTGGTAATACGGCTGAACAGGTGATTGATCATCTCCGCTGCGATTTGCTGGTGATTAAACCTGACCAGTACCAGACGCCTGTAGAACTGGATGACGAAGAAGACGATTAATTGTTTATCAATTACTTGCAAGGCCCGATATCTCGGGCCTTTCTTTTATTTACTTCTCATCACCACCGAGGAAATAAATTCCCAGCGGGATTGCCAGCAATACAGTAAAGACCAGACTATAAACAAGAATCATCGATGACTGAATCACATACATTGATGTCGTCCAGTCAGAAAGCGGAATATTATATTGTTCGATAACACCGCCGATAGTCGCGCGAGTCACAACTGACGCCGCAATAATGAAAACCGCCAACAGACCAAAGAGAAACTTCTTCCCCTTTGCTGACTTCAGCTTCGCCATGATCATGATGTAATCCTTATGCAGATAAACCCTTTGTTACTTGTGTGTAACAATATCATGACATTTCCTCGTTGTCTGCCCCGAAAGCACGAGATTGTTGTCGTTCAAATCATCAACCCATTGATAAATTCGCTAATGTTGCTACTTCCTTCCCTGTCTATTGATGATATGAATGAATTATCGCGATAAAATACCCCCGCCAGGGGTTTCCGGCATGACATCAATTATCTGGAGGAGCCTGATAAAACAATGATCGCTGAACTGTTTACAAATAATGCGCTTAATCTGGTCATTATTTTCGGTAGCTGCGCAGCATTGATTCTGATGAGCTTTTGGTTTCGTCGTGGAAATCGTAAAAGAAAAGGATTCTTATTCCATGCGGTTCAATTTTTGATCTACACCATAATTATCAGTGCTGTCGGCAGCATCATTAATTATGTTATTGAAAATTACAAACTCAAATTTATCACCCCAGGCGTTATCGATTTTATCTGTACGTCACTGATTGCGCTTATTCTGACGGTTAAGTTATTTCTCCTGATTAATCAGTTTGAAAGGCAACAGATAAAAAAAGGTCGAGATATCACCAGCGCGCGGATTATGTCGCGCATCATCAAAATCAGCATTATCGTGGTGATTGTTCTGCTTTATGGCGAACATTTCGGCATGAGCCTTTCCGGTTTGTTGACCTTTGGTGGTATTGGTGGTCTGGCTGTCGGTATGGCCGGTAAAGATATTCTGAGTAACTTCTTTTCCGGGATTATGCTCTATTTCGATCGCCCCTTTAGTATTGGCGACTGGATCCGTTCACCGGACAGGAATATCGAAGGCACAGTAGCAGAAATTGGCTGGCGTATTACAAAAATCACCACCTTTGATAATCGCCCACTGTACGTACCAAACTCGCTTTTTTCGTCCATTAGCGTAGAAAACCCGGGGCGAATGACCAACCGGCGTATTACTACTACCATTGGTTTACGTTATGAAGATGCCGCAAAAGTTGGGGCTATTGTCGAAGCCGTACGTGAGATGCTGAAAAATCACCCTGCTATCGACCAGCGACAAACCTTACTGGTTTATTTCAACCAGTTTGCCGATTCGTCATTAAATATTATGGTCTATTGCTTTACTAAGACCACGGTCTGGGCCGAATGGCTGGCCGCCCAGCAGGATGTTTATTTGAAGATTATCGATATTGTGCAGTCGCACGGCGCGGATTTTGCGTTCCCCAGCCAGACGCTGTATATGGATAATATTACACCTCCCGAACAGCTTAAATAAAACTCAACAAAACCGGATGACGATAATAATATTCGACATCCGGTTTTATTTATTACCTCAATTTACCGCAGCCAGAGCGACATTATTCTCACCCGCTTTAAACTGGGCATACTGTTCTTCAGTACCAAAGAATACTTCTGACTCTGTGCTGTGACCAATGCCTGGCACCTTTTCGTTTCCTGAATATTGCCAAAGTGTCCAGGGATTACGCCCCTCAAGCTTCACACCAGCTTGTCCCCAATACCCCATCCACACCATATACTGGTCGAACCGACTGTCCATGAAATGGGACAAATTATTATGATTGCCATAAAATATTGGTATTTTATGGTAATTTTTATATATCAGGGCAGCAAAACGTAAAATATCATTCCGTGCATTCACCATTCCCGATTTTTTAAAACAAGCCAGTTGGGTTGTATCTTCACCTTCTGGATTCACCAGTAAAATACCGGGAGGCAACATTTTCGGGTCTTCAGGCAGCAGGCTTTTTGCTGTTTCCAGTTGCGCCTCAGGAGTGCGGCAAAAATCAAATTTAAAATAGCCTCCGCGATCAAATTTTGAATCTGCTAATTGCTTCCAGTGAGCCTTAAACGACGAGTCTGGCCCTCTCCAGCCAACCACTCTCACGTAGACAAAACGCGCAGGTGATTTCTCCTGAAACAATTTCCAGTCGATTTCGCCATCGTTAGACGAGATATCATGGCCACTGATCGGGTAAATATCCGGTGTTTTGAAGATACGGATATCAGGTCGGTTGGGAATTGCACTTACGGGGCCATAAGGAATTTCAATAGGTATTATATCTTTGTTCTTTGGTTCATCTGGCGCAGTAGGCGGTTCTTTAATAGAATATGCGGTCTTATCAACATTCGTAAATTCATCTGCATTCCCGGCTGATAATTGTGTTTTTTTATCCAGATGACTGACCGCAGGATCGTTAATAAAGAAGAATCCACCCGGTCCGGCTGGGTTTTCTGTTGCTCCTATCCAGGCATCACTAAGATGTATTCCTTTCCCTTCCTCGTCCAGTTTTTCATTGATTTTTATATATTGGTCGTTCACATAGATAAACAAACTTAATGTTCGGGTAATGCCCGCGTAGTATTCCTTTTTACCATCAATTTTTACCATATACGATTTCCCGAAGCGTTCGTCGGCAACGCCATCAGCAACTCCTTTTATAAGGGTATCAAAAAATACACTGCCTTTATCTTTTTCCAGGGAATAAACTTCTGTTTTATTATCACCAGCGGCTATCGCATACGCACCTGGTTTACTATACGCGTTTGAATTCCCTGCGCCATCTGTCATGCCAAAAAGACCTGAACCAAAACAAGCATTGACTAAAGTCAAAATATGGAAATAACGCTTTGCCAGAATGTTGAGTTGAGCATTCAAAGCTGGCATTTCATACATGCCTTTTGAACCATCAATATCTGTAGCATTACTCAAAACAAATGCCGGTGCCTTATCAGAATTACCATTTTGAGTGCCAAAACGCCCATGACCTGAATAAGCAATTAACAAGCGAGCTTTCTTATCAAACATCATCCCTCTGGCAGGGAGATATTCTTTCAGAAAATAATTAATGTTATCCAGTGACGCATCCTGATCTGGTATTTTTAACGCATCACTGATTCTGATATCCAGTTTACCAGGAGCCTCAGGCCCATAATGGATAAAAAAACGACAATACTCATCAGGAACCATTGCACCATTTTTACAAATATCATCTGCACGTGCATCTGATATTCCCTGTGATATTCCGGCAACGAATAGCCCCAGAACTGATATACATAAAGTAAGCCGGTAATGACTCCAACTTATTGATAGTGTTTTATGTTCAGATAATGCCCGATGACTTTGTCATGCAGCTCCACCGA
>NZ_SZVK01000095.1:0-6344 GCF_005280595.1 Escherichia sp. MR
TGATAGAAACAGAAGCCACTGGAGCACCTCAAAAACACCATCATACACTAAATCAGTAAGTTGGCAGCATCACCGGCACTGGGTGCGAGGCTGGCGGAAAGTGTCTCCTCTAATATTATTAACGCCTTTGGTATTGTCTATATTTCCAGCCAATTAGCATTGTCGCGAGATATTCCCCTGACGGGTATGTTGATTGCCTCGGCGATCGGTATTTTCAGTTGTCCATTGGTTGGATGGTTATCAGATCGTATAGGTCAAAAAAGTCTGTATTTGTCGGGAGCAGGATTTTGTGTCCTGTTCGCGTTTCCTTTCTTCTTATTACTGGATAGCAAAAGTACGCTCATCATCTGGTGCAGTATGATCCTCGGCTACAACTTAGGTCCGACGATGATGTTTGCCGTGCAGCCAACACTTTTCACCCGCATGTTCGGTACCAAAGTACGATATACCGGCCTTTCTTTTGCTTATCAATTTTCCGCGATTCTTGGCGGACTAAGCCCCCTTATCGCCTCAAGTTTGCTGGCGCTAGGGGGAGGAAAACCGTGGTATATCGCTCTGTTTTTATTTGCTGTCTCAGTTCTTTCCTTTGTTTGCGTCTGGCTGATTGAGCCGACCGATGAACAAGAAACCGCTTCTTACCGCTACATCAGGGAACAATCTCATGAAAACTGAACGAAAAAACGAGCATTACCTGGCGCTACAACAGGCGTTTGACGCGCCATGGCCTGGGCCTGTAGGAGAGTTAGTGACGCTGGAAAAAGGCAATATTCACCTGCAGATTTATCCGCATGATGGTGCCAGGATAACCTCGTTAAAGGCATTTGGTTCTGAAGTATTACGCCAATGGCAGCCGCAGCGCAGAGCTTTTCAGTATGGCTGTTTCCCAATGGTGCCGTGGGCAGGGCGACTGGGGAATGCGACGCTGAATGCTGGTGGGCAATGTTATTCTTTACCCGCCAATAAACCACCACATGCGTTGCATGGTATGGCTTGTTACTCAACGTGGGAAATCATCGACAAAACAATAGATTCCCTGACTTTACGTATGCCCCTGGCTTCACCGTGGCCCTGGCAAGGGGAAGTGATTCAGACTTTTTTGCTGGAGAACGATGCGCTGGTTTTGCAACTGGAAATCCATTCACATACCGATACATTCCCGGCCTCTGCAGGCTGGCATCCGTGGTTTGCGAAAAAGCTGACTCCGCAAAATACAGAATCGTTGCAGGTGCTTTTTGATGCGGACTGGCAAGAGGAAGCGGGTAGTGATGAACTGCCAACTGGAAATCGCATCTCTCCTCAAGCTGGTCCCTGGGATGACTGTTTTGGTTTTTATGACGGGGTGAAGGTTAAGTTACTGTGGCCTGGTAAACTCACGATGACTATGACCTCTTCTGCAAACAGTCTGGTGGTATTTGATAAACAGCCCGATGCCACCTGTGTTAATCCGCTTACTCAGGCACCTAACGCAATAAATCTAACGCCGGAATTGGTGACATCAGATAAGCCGCTGGTCATCGAAACTCGTTGGCAATTTACACCTGAATCTTAACCATTCATCTATTGCGAAAAAGCCAGTGAAATTACTCTGCTTTTTCGCAATCAGCATCACAAGATTACCCTTATTGCCACATAGCCAAACCCCTCCTTTCCCGCTACAGTTAATTTCCTGTGGCGAGAAAGGAGGCAAAAATGCTCTATATCTTTGATTTAGGTAATGTGATTGTCGATATCGACTTTAACCGTGTGCTGGGAACCTGGAGCGATTTAACACGTATTCCGCTGGCTACGCTTAAGAAAAGTTTCCATATGGGCGAGGCGTTTCATCAGCATGAGCGCGGGGAGATCAGCGATGAAGAATTCGCTGAAGCACTGTGTCATGAGATGGCCTTACCGCTAAGCTACGAGCAGTTCTCCCACGGCTGGCAGGCGGTGTTTGTCGCGCTGCGCCCGGAAGTGATCGACATCATGCATAAACTGCGTGAACAGGGGCATCGCGTGGTGGTGCTTTCCAATACTAACCGCCTGCATACCACCTTCTGGCCGGAGGAATACCCGGAAATCCGTGATGCTGCCGACCATATCTATCTGTCGCAAGATTTGGGTATGCGCAAACCGGAAGTGCGAATTTACCAGCATGTTTTACAGGCAGAAGGTTTTTCACCCAGCGATACCGTCTTTTTCGATGACAACGCCGATAATATAGAAGGGGCTAATCAGCTAGGCATTACCAGCATTCTGGTGAAAGATAAAACCACCATCCCGGACTATTTCGCGAAGGTGTTATGCTAAAAACCATCCATGAAAAAGCCAGGCATCGTACTCGTCCACTATGGGCCTGGCTGAAACTACTCTGGCAACGCATTAATGAGGACAACATGACAACCCTGGCAGGTAACCTTGCCTATGTGTCGTTGCTCTCATTAGTGCCGCTGGTTGCCGTTGTTTTTGCGCTTTTCGCCGCTTTTCCCATGTTTTCCGACGTCAGCATTCAGTTGCGTCATTTTATTTTCGCCAACTTTCTACCTGCCACTGGCGATGTTATCCAGCAATATATCGAACAGTTTGTTGCCAATTCCAACAAGATGACCGCCGTCGGGGCATGTGGGCTGATCGTCACGGCATTATTGTTGATGTATTCCATCGATAGTGCACTCAACGCCATCTGGCGCAGTAAACGGGTGCGTCCCAAAATTTACTCGTTTGCTGTGTATTGGATGATTTTGACGCTGGGGCCGCTGCTGGCGGGAGCCAGTCTGGCGATTAGCTCCTATCTGCTCTCCCTGCGCTGGGCGAGCGAGCTCAATACCGTTATCGATAATGTGCTGCGTATTTTTCCGCTGCTGTTGTCGTGGATCTCCTTCTGGCTGCTGTACAGCGTTGTTCCCACCATTCGCGTACCTAACCGCGACGCGATTGTCGGCGCGTTTGTCGCCGCGCTCCTGTTCGAAGCAGGGAAGAAAGGTTTCGCGCTTTATATCACCATGTTCCCGTCATATCAGCTCATTTACGGCGTACTGGCAGTGATCCCCATTCTCTTTGTCTGGGTCTACTGGACATGGTGTATCGTCTTGCTTGGGGCGGAAATTACTGTCACTCTCGGGGAATACCGCAAACTAAAACAAGCTGCTGAACAAGAAGAAGACGACGAACCATGATTGCATTAATTCAACGCGTAACCCGTGCCAGCGTCACCGTGGAGGGAGAAGTGACGGGCGAAATTGGCGCGGGACTTTTGGTGTTATTGGGTGTCGAAAAGGATGACGACGAACAGAAAGCAAACCGTCTGTGCGAGCGTGTGCTCGGCTATCGCATCTTCAGCGATGCCGAAGGCAAGATGAATCTCAACGTGCAACAGGCGGGCGGTAGTGTGCTGGTGGTTTCCCAGTTTACTCTCGCCGCAGATACCGAACGGGGGATGCGCCCAAGTTTCTCCAAAGGCGCATCACCGGATCGCGCAGAGGCGCTATATGACTATTTCGTCGAACGCTGCCGTCAGCAAGAGATGAACACGCAAACAGGACGCTTCGCTGCGGATATGCAGGTATCGCTGGTCAATGATGGCCCCGTGACATTCTGGTTACAGGTATGAGCCAGCTTCCAGGGTTGTCACGGGAAACAAGAGAGAGTATCGCTATGTATCACCTTCGGGTTCCACAAACAGAAGAAGAATTAGAGCGTTACTATCAGTTTCGCTGGGAGATGTTGCGTAAACCCCTGCATCAACCGAAAGGTTCTGAACGCGACGCGTGGGATGCGATGGCGCATCACCAGATGGTCGTCGACGAGCAGGGTAATCTGGTGGCGGTAGGTCGGCTGTATATCAATGCCGATAACGAAGCCTCCATCCGTTTTATGGCCGTTCATCCCGACGTGCAGGACAAAGGGCTAGGGACGCTGATGGCGATGACCCTGGAGTCGGTAGCACGCCAGGAAGGCGTTAAACGCGTGACCTGTAGCGCCCGCGAAGACGCGGTGGAGTTTTTTTCCAAGCTGGGGTTTGTGAATCAGGGGGAGATCACCACGCCCACCACCACGCCTATTCGCCATTTTTTGATGATTAAACCCGTCGCTACTCTGGATGACATTTTGCATCGCGGCGACTGGTGCGCCCAGCTCCAGCAGGCGTGGTATGAACACATCCCATTAAGTGAAAAAATGGGCGTGCGCATTCAGCAATATACCGGGCAAAAATTTATCACCACCATGCCGGAAACCGGCAATCAGAATCCGCATCATACGTTGTTTGCCGGGAGTTTATTCTCGCTGGCAACGCTCACCGGTTGGGGGCTTATCTGGCTGATGCTGCGCGAACGCCATCTCGGCGGAACGATTATTCTGGCTGACGCGCATATTCGTTACAGCAAGCCGATTAGCGGTAAACCTCATGCGGTAGCCGACCTCGGTGCGTTAAGTGGCGATCTCGACCGTCTGGCGCGCGGGCGCAAAGCGCGAGTGCAAATGCAGGTTGAAATCTTTGGCGACGAGACGCCTGGTGCGGTGTTTGAAGGGACGTATATCGTTCTTCCCGCTAAGCCATTTGGCCCTTATGAAGAGGGCGGGAACGAAGAAGAGTAGGACGTTTTACTTCACTGAAAAGGTTTTCAATCTGAAAACCTTTTCAGTGCCCAGGTCCGGAGTTACCTTCCCGCTCTCCAGGCAACATCCCGTAGTGCCGATCGCGCAGCCTCGCTAATACCCCCTAACTGAAAAAATCCGTGGATAACCCCGAGGTAGCGTTGGCAGGTACATTGCTCGCCTTGCTCTGTCATCCTCTGATACAGCGCCTCGCCTTCATCACAAAGCGGGTCATATTCTGCGGTAATTATATGAACTGGCGGCAAGCCATTAAAATCATCGCGCCAAAGAGGGCTGGCGTCAGGATGCTTGCGATCAATATCTGGCAGATTCATCTCAAAGCCACTCAGTAGAGTATCGCGTGTGATGATGTAATCGTGACCATTGCGTATGTAGCTTTCGAAATGCGCAGTCGCATCAAGCAGGATAACGCACTTTTGAGCGGTTGACTCACAGCATGACCCAGATGAATGAAATTCTTGAAGGAACGCGACAGCCTTCACGGACTTTTGAAATTGATGCTATGAAAATCAAAGAAATACGCCACGCTTCAGGGTTGTCACAATCTAAATTTGCCGATCTTATTTCCGTAAGCGTAGACACGTTGCGTAACTGGGAGCAGGGGCGGCGTTCACCGACCGGGCCTGCAAAGGCTTTGCTGCGAGCGATTGCCAATGATCCGCAACATGTGCTGCAAGCACTTAACCGTTAGAGGCATGGTTATGCCATACAGAAAGCACCAGCATTCAGAGCTCCTATGAAAGCGGCATAGTGCCGCCTGTTCAGGAGTTTTGCTATGACCCGTAATCGTGCTGAACGTCGCTATCATATGGCGCGATTAAAAAAAATCCGCCGTCGTTATTGCACAGCAGGCGATGGAAGCTTAAAAGCATCAGGTGTTTGCTTTCGTACTCCCTGTCTTTGTTCTTGTTGGATGTGTGGGCATCGACGCTATCATAATGGTCCCCGCGTATCGGAAATTCGTGCAAAAGCACGCTATGCGAATTAAGGGAAAATGATGAACTATTTTAAGGAAGCACATTTTTAGAACTCTTAACAGGAGACTAAAAATGTCCACATTTAATACGCGTAAAGATAGGGATCGTAATGGTAAACCGAAACCGCATAAGCATTCAGGGATCCCGACACTTACAGGCAAATGGCGTCATCCTTCAATGGATTGTTGGGTAAACTACAGTACACCGGGCGACCATGAATGGAAGCGCCTTTATACTACGCTTCGTCGTCGCGCCGATGATCGACGCCAATGCTATAGAGTGATGCGGGGGGATGATTCGGACGGAATCGTTTGGTTCCCGGACTGTTATCCGCAAATTTACTACTACTAGCAATCAAAGACCAGTTGGTGGCAGCACTGACTGGTCAGTTATGGATGGTAGATTTCACCTTAAACGTGGTGCGGTAAAGATACTGACTTTTTTCGGGTACACCATCCTGATGGAGCAAATGAAGACCCAATCAAAAAAAATTCTTGAATATAAAATATTTATCGCATCCATAATTCATCCTTATTATTTGTTGTTTCTTTTCTGTAGATGTGCCCCCGCTTAATTAAAAGTAATAAACCATCCTGGGCTATAACTAAACCATTTTTGAGTAACAATTGAAATAACTGCAACTGTTACATTATCTTTGGAAACCGCCTCGTAAAAACAAAACAACATGCAAAGATCGGTGATGCTGCCAACTTACTGATTTAGTGTATGATGGTGTTTTTGAGGTGCTCCAGTGGCTTCTGTTTCTATCAG
>NZ_SZVK01000096.1:0-5975 GCF_005280595.1 Escherichia sp. MR
CGGTGGAGCTGCATGACAAAGTCATCGGGCATTATCTGAACATAAAACACTATCAATAAGTTAGAGTCATTACCTGGGAAAAGATGAACAATGGTTGGGATGAATTCAGCATTCCAAAAGAGGTCGCACGTCAGCTAATTGATATACATGTCCGCCGTGGCGATACCATCTTTTTTGTGACTGGTCGTAGCCCAACGAAAACAGAAACGGTTTCGAAAACATTAGCCGACGATTTCCACATTCCGGCAAGCAGTATGAATCCGGTAATCTTTGCGGGTGATAAACCAGGACAAAACACGAAAACGCAGTGGTTGCAGGATAAAAATATCCGAATGTTTTATGGTGATTCCGATAATGATATGACTGCCGCGCGTGATGTCGGCATTCGTGGTATCCGTATTCTGCGTGCCTCCAACTCTACCTACAAACCCTTGCCACAAGCGGGTGCTTTTGGCGAAGAGGTGATCGTTAATTCAGAATACTGATAGTGCGGGAGAGTGTGTTACTCTCCCGAATGCTGTTTTTTTAATCACACCTTTATCCTTTCGCTGTCTTGCTGCAAACTGATTAAGAGAGTTTTATCAAGGAGCAGCACATGTGGTATCAAAAGACGCTCACGCTTAGCGCCAAATCTCGCGGGTTTCATCTGGTAACGGATGAAATTCTGAATCAACTGGCAGATATGCCGCGTGTTAATGTCGGTTTACTGCACCTGTTGCTGCAACACACTTCCGCCTCTCTGACACTTAATGAGAATTGCGACCCCACGGTACGCCAGGACATGGAGCGTTTTTTCCTCCGCACTGTTCCCGATAACGGAAACTATGAGCATGATTATGAAGGGGCAGATGATATGCCTTCTCATATCAAATCCTCAATGCTGGGAGTATCGCTTGTTTTGCCAGTGCATAAAGGACGTATTCAGACCGGCACCTGGCAGGGTATCTGGCTGGGGGAACATCGTGTCCACGGCGGATCGCGTCGCATCATCGCGACACTACAAGGGGAGTAAAAAATGACCATATCGGAGTTGCTACAATATTGCATGGCAAAACCTGGCGCTGAACAGAGCGTTCACAGCGACTGGAAAGCGACGCAAATCAAAGTGGAAGATGTGCTGTTTGCGATGGTGAAAGAAGTGGAAAATCGCCCGGCGGTTTCGCTGAAAACCAGCCCGGAACTGGCGGATCTTCTGCGTCAGCAGCACAGCGATGTACGTCCCAGCCGACATCTGAATAAAGCGCACTGGAGTACCGTATATCTCGACGGATCGTTGCCGGATTCGCAAATCTATTATCTGGTCGATGCGTCGTATCAGCAGGCGGTGAATTTGCTGCCGGAAGAAAAACGCAAATTGCTGGTACAACTCTGAAAGGAAAAGACCGTTCAGAAAGCGGCCTGATATTGCTGAAAAACTGGCTTAAAAGTCAAAAGCGGCACGGTTTTCCCCCTCGCCCCGGAGGGGCGAGGGGACTGTCCGAGCACATTTTTAGACTTTGTCATCAGTCTGAGGCCGCTCAGAAAGCGGCCTTTGTGATTACAGCATTGGTTTGAGGAAGCGCGCTGTATGCGAAGCTTCGCACTCCGCGACGGTTTCTGGCGTACCGGAGACGAGGATCTCGCCGCCGCCGCTGCCGCCTTCCGGGCCAAGATCGACAATCCAGTCGGCGGTTTTAATCACGTCCAGATTGTGCTCAATCACCACAATGGTGTTGCCCTGATCGCGCAGTTTATGCAGTACGTCGAGCAGTTGCTGAATATCGGCAAAGTGCAGACCGGTGGTCGGCTCATCGAGAATATACAGCGTCTGCCCGGTGCCGCGTTTTGATAGCTCACGCGCCAGCTTCACGCGCTGGGCTTCACCACCGGAAAGCGTGGTGGCGGACTGCCCGAGGCGGATGTACGTCAGGCCAACGTCCATCAACGTTTGCAGCTTACGCGCCAGCGCCGGTACGGCATCAAAGAACTCTCGCGCCTCTTCGATGGTCATATCCAGCACTTCGTGGATGGTTTTGCCTTTGTACTTTATCTCCAGCGTTTCGCGGTTATAGCGTTTACCTTTGCACTGGTCGCACGGTACGTAAATATCCGGCAGGAAGTGCATTTCAACTTTGATCACGCCATCGCCCTGACAGGCTTCGCAGCGTCCGCCACGGACGTTAAAGCTGAACCGTCCTGGCGTATAACCGCGCGCGCGGGATTCCGGTACGCCCGCAAACAATTCGCGCACAGGCGTAAACACGCCGGTATAGGTTGCCGGGTTGGAACGCGGAGTACGACCAATTGGGCTTTGGTCGATATCGATGACTTTATCGAAATGCTCCAGCCCCTGAATATCACGGTAGGGTGCCGGTTCGGCGATAGTCGCGCCGTTCAACTGGCGTTGGGCAATCGGGAACAGGGTATCGTTAATCAGCGTCGATTTACCGGAACCTGAAACCCCTGTAATGCAGGTAAACAGGCCTACTGGCAACGTTAGCGTCACATCTTTCAGGTTGTTGCCGCGTGCGCCTGTCAGTTTCAGCACTTTTTCCGGATTCGCAGGGACGCGTTTCTTCGGCACTTCAATCTTGCGTTTACCGCTCATGTACTGCCCGGTCAACGACTCTGGCACTGCCATAATCGCTTCCAGCGATCCTTCCGCGACCACTTCACCACCGTGAACACCTGCGCCTGGACCGATGTCGATAACGTGGTCAGCCGCGCGAATCGCGTCTTCATCGTGTTCCACCACAATCACGGTATTACCAAGATCGCGCAGATGGATAAGCGTACCCAGCAAACGTTCGTTATCGCGCTGGTGCAGGCCGATAGACGGCTCATCCAGCACATACATAACGCCAACCAGCCCTGCGCCAATCTGGCTCGCCAGACGGATACGCTGGGCTTCGCCGCCGGAAAGTGTCTCTGCCGAGCGGGAAAGTGTCAGGTAATTCAGCCCAACGTTAACGAGGAATTTCAGCCGGTCACCAATCTCTTTGAGGATTTTTTCCGCAATCTTCGCGCGTTGTCCAGCGAGTTTGAGATTATTGAAAAACTCCATCGCATGACCGATGCTCATGTCAGAGATTGCAGGCAGCGGCGTATTTTCGACATAAACATGGCGCGCTTCACGGCGCAAACGCGTCCCTTCACAACTGGCGCACGGACGATTGCTGATAAACTTAGCTAACTCTTCACGTACCGCGCTGGATTCCGTCTCTTTATAACGGCGCTCCATATTGTGCAGCACGCCTTCGAACGGATGGCGGCGGATGGAGGTATCGCCGCGATCGTTCATGTATTTAAATTCAATATTTTCTTTGCCAGAACCGTACAGCACCACTTTATGCACGTTTGCGCTCAGACTGCCCCACGGCGCTTCGACGTCAAACTTATAGTGATCTGCCAGTGATTTCAGCATCTGGAAATAATAGAAGTTGCGGCGATCCCAGCCACGGATCGCCCCGCCAGCCAGCGACAGTTCCGGGTTCTGGATCACGCGATCGGGATCGAAATATTGCTGTACGCCGAGGCCGTCACAGGTCGGGCAGGCGCCCGCCGGGTTGTTAAACGAGAACAGGCGTGGTTCCAGTTCGCGCATACTGTAGCCGCAAATCGGGCAGGCGAAGTTCGCGGAGAACAGCAGTTCTTCCGCTTTGGGATCGTCCATATCCGCAACAACCGCCGTACCGCCGGAAAGCTCCAGTGCGGTTTCAAACGATTCCGCCAGACGCTGGGTAAGATCGTCACGCACCTTGAAGCGATCGATAACCACTTCAATGGTGTGTTTCTTTTGCAGTTCCAGTTTCGGCGGATCGGAAAGATCGCAGACTTCGCCATCAATACGCGCGCGGATATAACCCTGACTCGCCAGATTCTCCAGCGTTTTAGTGTGTTCGCCTTTGCGCTCTTTGATGATTGGCGCGAGTAGCATCAGACGTTTGCCTTCCGGCTGCGAAAGCACGTTATCCACCATCTGGCTGACAGTTTGCGCCGCCAGCGGAACGTCGTGGTCCGGGCAGCGCGGCTCGCCGACGCGAGCGTACAGCAGACGCAAATAGTCGTGGATTTCAGTGATGGTCCCCACTGTGGAACGCGGGTTATGAGACGTCGATTTCTGTTCAATTGAGATGGCGGGAGAAAGCCCCTCAATATGATCGACATCCGGTTTTTCCATCAGTGACAGAAACTGCCGCGCGTAGGCGGAAAGGGATTCAACGTAACGACGCTGCCCTTCGGCATATAAGGTGTCGAAAGCGAGCGAGGATTTGCCAGAACCCGAAAGCCCGGTGACGACAATCAGTTTGTCGCGGGGGATAACGAGGTTGATATTCTTGAGATTATGGGTGCGGGCGCCCCGAACTTCGATCTTATCCATTCACCTTTCCCGGATTAAACACTTTTTTGCCCGGCGGCATGGCGCTACCGGCGATCACAAACGGTTAATTATGACACAAATCGACCTGAATGAATATACAGTATTGGAATGCAAAACCCGGAGTGCTGTGTAACAATGTCGGGCCATGTTTGTTTACCGGAACCGAGGTCACATCGTGGTAAAACCGCTATTGGTAATGCTACAATCGCGCGTTTACACTTATTAGAACGTTTTTTTCAGGAGACACGACATGGCCAGCAGAGGCGTAAATAAGGTTATTCTCGTTGGTAATCTGGGCCAGGACCCGGAAGTACGCTATATGCCGAATGGTGGCGCAGTTGCCAACATTACGCTGGCTACTTCCGAATCCTGGCGTGATAAAGCGACCGGCGAGATGAAAGAGCAGACTGAATGGCACCGTGTTGTGCTGTTCGGCAAACTGGCGGAAGTTGCCAGCGAATATCTGCGTAAAGGTTCTCAGGTTTATATCGAAGGTCAGCTGCGTACCCGCAAATGGACTGACCAATCAGGCCAGGATCGCTACACCACAGAAGTCGTGGTGAACGTTGGCGGCACCATGCAGATGCTGGGTGGTCGCCAGGGCGGCGGCGCACCGGCAGGCGGTAACGTCGGTGGCGGTCAGCCGCAGGGCGGTTGGGGGCAGCCTCAGCAGCCGCAGGGTGGCAATCAGTTCAGCGGCGGTGCGCAGTCTCGCCCGCAGCAGTCCGCTCCGGCAGCGCCGTCTAACGAGCCGCCGATGGATTTCGATGACGACATTCCGTTCTGATTTGTCATTAAAACAATAGGTTATATTGTTTTAATGTGGGTGATTAAAGCATCCGCCAGCCATAAAAAAGAAGCCTCCGTTATGGAGGCTTCTACATATCAGGTCAAAATCATCGGCCACTGTGGTGGAGTTTGACCCATCCCTTCCACCATCACCGACTCAATGTTGTGCCAGATGGCAGTAATATCGGTCATTGTGATGCCAAGCAACCCCATTGCGAACCAACAGGCGGAAACCACGCCCAGACCGCTACTAATCACTGCCAGCCCGACATAATCAGAGCGCCGGAAACGGATGTTGAGCGTGCTGGCCAGAAACATCAATATGGCGCTAAGAAGCTGCCAGCGAAGGAGAACCACGCCAGTGGTGAGGGTAGCCATCAAACATTTCCTCTGAAAATTACCAAGCCCTGGATAGCACGGCATTACTCACGGGGGGCGTGATACACTCTGGCTATCGCGGGACTTTCAGAACATAAAATGAAACACTTAGTTTGTTTCATAAATTTTTGTGAACTATATCACAATTGTTCGTTTGTTAGCCAGATTATGCTGCTACTTTTATTGCTGCACTAATTATATGGTTTTTAAGTGAAATCGAGACAATGCACAATAAAGAAATATTGTAACTTCCTGCCTGACCTGCATTTTTTCAGCAATGCCCTTTTGATATCAGCGAGTTATTTTTATTTAAACAAAGATTATGAAGGTATCAATTTCAAATCAGGCAAAAGTGCTATTTATACCGTAAGATTGGTAATGACTCCAACTTATTGATAGTGTTTTATGTTCAGATAATGCCCGATGACTTTGTCATGCAGCTCCACCG
>NZ_SZVK01000097.1:0-5847 GCF_005280595.1 Escherichia sp. MR
TCGGTGGAGCTGCATGACAAAGTCATCGGGCATTATCTGAACATAAAACACTATCAATAAGTTAGAGTCATTACCTGAATATGAAAATATTGCTATTTATATTAAAAAGATGTCCAGGCCGGTCTTTCATTCTCTTCTTGTCAACATCGCGACAACTTTCGTAAAACACCCCCGCCCTGCTTCAGGTATACTATGTCCCTCGATTCCACAAACATCAGGCAGACCATGACAGACTTAATCCAACGCCCTCGTCGCCTGCGCAAATCTCCTGCGCTGCGCGCTATGTTTGAAGAGACAACACTTAGCCTTAACGACCTGGTGTTGCCGATCTTTGTTGAAGAAGAAATTGACGACTACAAAGCCGTTGAAGCCATGCCGGGCGTAATGCGTATTCCAGAGAAACATCTGGCGCGCGAAATCGAACGTATCGCCAACGCCGGTATTCGGTCAGTAATGACTTTCGGCATCTCTCACCATACCGATGAAACGGGCAGCGATGCCTGGCGGGAAGATGGTCTGGTGGCGCGTATGTCACGCATTTGCAAGCAGACCGTGCCTGAAATGATCGTTATGTCAGACACCTGTTTCTGCGAATACACCTCTCACGGTCACTGCGGTGTGCTGTGCGAGCACGGCGTCGACAACGACGCGACCCTCGAAAATTTAGGCAAACAAGCAGTGGTCGCTGCTGCTGCGGGTGCAGACTTCATCGCCCCTTCCGCCGCAATGGACGGTCAGGTACAGGCGATTCGTCAGGCGCTGGACGCTGCGGGTTTTAAAGATACGGCGATCATGTCGTATTCGACCAAGTTCGCTTCCTCCTTTTATGGTCCGTTCCGTGAAGCTGCCGGAAGCGCATTAAAAGGTGACCGCAAAAGCTATCAGATGAACCCAATGAACCGTCGCGAAGCGATTCGTGAATCACTGCTGGATGAAGCTCAGGGCGCAGACTGCCTGATGGTTAAACCAGCCGGAGCGTACCTGGACATCGTGCGTGAGCTGCGTGAACGTACTGAACTGCCGATTGGCGCGTATCAGGTAAGCGGCGAGTACGCGATGATTAAGTTCGCCGCGCTGGCGGGTGCTATAGATGAAGAGAAAGTAGTGCTCGAAAGCTTAGGTTCGATTAAGCGTGCGGGTGCGGATCTGATTTTCAGCTACTTTGCGCTGGATCTGGCTGAGAAGAAGATTCTGCGTTAATTTTGTTTCCTCTCAGAAAGGGGGAGTTAACCTGTTGAAAGTACGGTGAACGCCCCCTCACCCTAACCCTCTCCCCAAGGGGGCGAGGGGACCGTCCGCACTCGCTTCATCTATATCACCGTTCTTTCGCCGCTCAAGGGGACCGTCCGTATTCGTTTTATCTAAATCACCGTTCTTTCGCCACACGAGGGGACCGTCCGCGCTCGTTTCACCCCGCCCGATAAAACGGTTTATCCCCGAGGATCGTCGCCCGATGCATAATCCGCCGCTGTGGCAGATAATCTGCATTCGCATAGTGCTGAGTCACGCGGTTATCCCAAATCGCGATATCATTTGGCTGCCAGCGCCAGCGCACCTGAAACTCCGGTTTGGTGATATGGGTAAATAAAAAGCCTAGCAAGGCTTCGCTCTCTTTCTCACTGACATCGACAATTCGCGTGGTAAATCCTTCATTAACAAACAACGCCTGTTTACCGCTCACCGGATGCGTTCGCACCACCGGATGTAGTAAAGGAGGATTTTTCGCTGCCGCCTCGCGCCAGCGTTGATGCTCCTCCTCCGTTTTGCGGTATTTGTATTCCGGGAACGATTTACGGAAATCATGCTCCGCGCGCAGCCCGCTCAACAACTGACGGAAGGGAACAGAGAGCGCCTCATACGCCGCAATACCACTGGTCCATAGCGTATCGCCCCCGGTTGATGGTAACTCTTTCGCTGCCAGTATCGCTCCCGCTGGCGGCGTCTCAATAAATGTCACATCGGTGTGCCAGTTGTCGTTATCCGGCGGATTATCGTTATGGGTATCCAGTACGATAATCTCCTCAACCCCTTCGGCATGAGGGTAAACAGGATGAATATGTAGCTCGCCAAAACGCTGGGCCAGCGCGCGTTGCTGCTGTGGCGAAATGCCTTGTTCACGCAGAAACACCACCTGATGGCGCAACACCGCATGGTAAAGCTGTTCAAACTGATTATCACTTAACGGACGCGTCAGGTCGGCACCCGAAATTTGTGCGCCGATATACGGCCCCAGCGGGGTAATGCTCAGACGTTCACTCATTGTACTTCTCCATGCCAGGGCGCCAGGCGGCGCTGTAACGCACGCAGACCCAGTTCTAAAAGAAAGGCGATAATCGCAATCACCGCGATCCCCGCCAGCACCACGTCAGTTGCGAGAAATTCACCCGCTGACTGAACCATAAAACCTAAGCCTCGCGTCGCGGCAATCAGCTCCGCCGCCACCAGCGTAGACCAGCCAACCCCCAGACCAATACGTAATCCGGTGAGAATTTCCGGCAGCGCGCCAGGCAGAATGACAAACCACAGCACCTGCGTGCGACTGGCGCCCAGCGACTGCGCGGCACGAACGCGAACCTGCTGCACGCTTTTCACCCCCGCCAGCGCCGACATCGCCACCGGTGCAAAAATCGCTAAATAGATCAGTAAGATCTTCGAGGTTTCACCAATACCAAACCAGATCACCATCAGCGGCAAATAGGCCAGCGGCGGCACCGGGCGATACAGTTCAATTACCGGATCCAGAATGCCGCGCACCGTCGGGCTTAGCCCCATGGCGATCCCAACCGGAATGCCGATTAACACCGCCGCAAGTAGCGCCAGCACAATGCGCGTCAGGCTGGCTGCCAGATGCTGCCACAGCGTGGCGTCCATAAATCCTTGCGTTCCGGCAATGGTGAGCAGTTTTGCCAGTACCTGTTGCGGCGGCGGCAAAAACAGCGGGCTAATCAGTTGCAGCGCCGCCACTGCCCACCATAAAGTCAGTAAAACCGCTAGTGTGCCAATGCTTAAAGTCACCTGACGCGAGAGCGGCCAGCGCAATTTCAGCCGACGCGAATGCATTTTTTCATTAATAAGCACACTCATGAGAACGCCTCTCGTTGCTCAAATACGCGGCTTAAAACATATTCGCGCATGGCGATGAATTGTGGATCGGACTTGATGCTGCGGCTCGACTCACCCGCAACAAAGCGGCGGGCGAAGTTGAGCCGCAGACGCTCCAGCACACGACCCGGCCCCGGTGAAAGCAGAACCAGTTCGGTCGCCATAAACACCGCTTCTTCTATATCATGGGTAATCAACAACACCTGCTTGCCTGTCTCCTGCCAGAGTTTCAGCAGCAGTATTTGCATCTGGTCGCGGGTGAAGGCGTCCAGCGCGCCAAACGGTTCGTCGAGTAATAACATCCGGGGATTAGCCGCCAGCGCGCGGGCAATCCCTACCCGCTGACGCTGACCGCCGGAAAGCTGCCAGATGTCGCGTTTTTCTGCACCTTCCAGGCCGACTTTTTTCAGCATTTGGTGAGCGATTTCCAGACGTTGCTTTTTCTCCATCCCCGCCAGTTGCAGGCCGAACGCCACGTTATCCTGCACATTACGCCACGGCAGCAGCCCTTCATTCTGAAAAACCACCCCGCGCTCTGCACCCGGTCCCTCGATACGCTTGCCCGCCAGTTGAATGCTGCCTTGCTGATAATGCACAAAACCAGCAATCAGATTCAGCAAAGTGGTTTTGCCGCAGCCGGACGGCCCCAGCACCACCAACAGTTCGCCGCTTTCCAGCGTCAGGTTGATATCTTCCAGCGCCGGTTTACCGCCATAATCGGCATAGAGATGAGAGATTTGCAGCATTCGCGCCTCCTTTTATTGCACGAAGCGCGAGGTAACGTACTGGCTGTAATCATTCGCCACGGCGGGAACTTTACCCTGCTCTTTCAAAAACTGCGCGGTGTCGATGATCGCTTTGTTCACCGCTCCGGTCAGTTCTGCCGTTTGCTGCTGCGGCGTCAGATAGGTATTTCCCTTGACCAGCCCCGGTACGTCCGCTTCCGGTACACCGCTCAAGCGCGCCAGTTTGCTGATGTTTTCCGGCTGTTTCAGCCACGCGTCCGGATTCGCAATGTACAGTTGCTGGGCATCGATGGCGCTTTTAGCGAACGCTTTCACCACCTCAGGATGTTTCTGGGCAAAATCTTTGCGCACTACCCAAACGTCCAGCGTCGGCGCGCCCCACCGCCCGACCTGTTCAGAATCGGTCAGCACCTTGCCGTCTTTTTCCAGCGCATTAACCGCAGGTGCCCAGACATAAGCGCCATCAATATCTCCCCGTTGCCAGGCGGCAATAATCGCTGGCGGTTGCAGGTTCACAATCTCCACTTGTCCGGGTTTAATGCCCCAGTGTTTCAACGCTGCCAGCAGGCTGTAGTGCGTGGTGGAGATAAACGGCACGGCGATGCGTTTGCCAATCAGATCTTCGGGTTTGCTGATGTTTTTCTTAACTACCAGCGCCTCGGAGTTACCCAGTTTTGACGCCAGCAAAAAGACTTCAATCGGCACCTGCTGGCTGGCAGCAACCGCTAACGGGCTGGAACCGAGATTACCGATTTGCACGTCGCCAGAAGCCAGCGCCCGAACGATGCTGGCTCCGCTGTCAAACTTGCGCCAGTCCACGGTCGCCCCGCTCTCTTTGGCAAAGGTGTTATCAGCCTGAGCCACTTTCGCCGGTTCGGCGGAGGTTTGATACGCCACGGTGACGTTCACCGCCTGCGCCTGAAAAGTGATGAGCCAGTGTGGCAAGAAGTGTGTTACGCGATGAAATTGCCATAATTGTCTGCTCCCCTGTCTTGTTATGAGAGCAGTATTCGCGGAGAAAGATATTTGATAAAAGAATTAATCATTATGGACAATATGTTTTTATTCTTAGCAAAAAAATGGCAAACGATAGATGAGTTATGCATTTACCAACCGTTTTCCTACAAAGCAATGCCACATTTACTTTTATATACGAATAAAAATTCAAACAATAAAAATTTATTTCACCCTCCACCAACCAGACAACCAATAATAAATATATATATTATTTTTATTTTATATAATGCAATCTTCAAAACCTCTTTGCCATACCAATTCATTCATAAAACGAATATAAAAAGTAATGGTTGATAGAAGATATTTTTTAAATGCAATTAATTGACAAACTAAATCACATCTAAATACAATATGTAAAAAATATAATCACGCTCACAAAACACACAAATGTTTAACATATGATGCACACAAATCAAACTTATACCGCTTACGGCCCTCCGGGCATTAATTGACCTGTTCTCAGGATTATTCTTTTTTTACCGCGTGTCATTTTTAACATCTGAGTATGTTGCAGAGGGTTGCCGCTCTGCATTCGTCGCGCTTTCAGCATAATAATTACAATGGAGTGTCATGAATTGGATAAGGTTTTAAATTCTGCGTTGCATTCTTCAGCAGAAAAGAGGAAAGGTATTCTTGCGATTGGTGCGCATCCTGACGATATTGAATTAGGTTGTGGCGCATCGCTTGCTCGTCTTGCGCAGAAAGGATTTTATATCACCGCCGTTGTCATGACTGCTGGCGATTCGGGTGTAAGCGAAATCATCGATCGTCATGAAGAATCTCGCGAAGCATTAAAGATGTTGGGGTGTCAGAAAACTATTCATCTTAATTTTTCAGACACCCGTACACATCTGCAACTCAATGATATGATTTCCTCCCTGGAAGATATTATTAAAAATCAAATTCCCGGTGATGCTGCCAACTTACTGATTTAGTGTATGATGGTGTTTTTGAGGTGCTCCAGTGGCTTCTGTTTCTATCA
>NZ_SZVK01000098.1:0-5751 GCF_005280595.1 Escherichia sp. MR
GATAGAAACAGAAGCCACTGGAGCACCTCAAAAACACCATCATACACTAAATCAGTAAGTTGGCAGCATCACCGCTTAACTCGTCTTCTCAAATGCAAAATCTGGCACTATCTAACAGCCAGCTTGTGATGACCACCGATGGTAAAACCAGCAGCAATATTACGGTTCTCGATAAGTTAATCGCAGAGAACAATATTCTGTATGTAAAACCGACCAGACCGCTTAACGAAATGTCTGTCGGTGATATTCCGTTGATCACGGCAGAAAATGGAACCAACAATACTCAGGCGTTTAAAACTGTGCCTCAACAGATGGGTTTTCACTCAATGACTCCTGATGTTGAGGTGGTAAATACTGATGGTGCCACACAGTGGCGTCTGAAAGGATTCGATGTTCAGCGTAATAATGCTGCACTCAATGAAAGTCAACGTTTTATGGATATCCGTTACAGGAACTTCTTATCTGAGGTGAATAACCTTAACCGACGTATGGGTGATCTACGCGATACACAAGGAGAAGCCGGTGCCTGGGCACGGTTTATGACCACTTCTGGTTCAGGCGAGGGGGGATTCTCTGATCGCCATATGCATCTGCAAATTGGTGCCGACAAAAAACATCACTTTGATGGAGGTGATCTTTTTACAGGTATCATGATGACTGTTACTGACAGCAAAGCCAGTGGCGAAAGTTACCAGGGGAAAACCCGCTCTGTAGGCGGCGGTTTATACGCATCCACCCTGTTTGATTCAGGATTGTATATTGATGTGGTCGGAAAATATGTCCATCATCGTGACGATTACACAATGCAAACATTGGGACTTGGTAAGGCAGACGATACTGCCCACTCCTGGTATTTAGGGGCTGAAACCGGTTGGCGCTATCAGTGGAAACCTGATGTGTTTATTGAACCGCAGGTTGAGCTTGTCTACGGCACGTTGTCAGGTAATACCTTTGACTGGCAATACAACGGAATGGATATCAGCATGCAACGTAAAACGGCAAAACCCTTGATTGGTCGTACTGGAGTGGAGTTTGGAAAAACGCTGGATGGGCACGACTGGCAGGTTACAGCGAAGGCAGGTTTAAGTTATCAATTTGACCTGCGGAATTCTGGCACCACCACTTACCGTGATTTTGCTGGTGAGTCCACGATGTACAACGGTAAAGATGGTCGTATGTTAGCCAATATTGGGATTGATACACGCATTAAAGACAATACCCGTATCGGCCTGACCGTTGAGAAATCAGCATTTGGTAAGTACAACGTCGATAATGCTATCAATGCGAATATCCGCTATTCATTCTGATATTTAAAAAGATCGTTTCATCTACAAGACCCGATATGCGTACGTATCGGGTCATCTTGTGTTTGTCATCACACTCATATCAATAACATCTGCCTTTTTTTTAACCCTGGGTCATACTCATATTTTGTTAATACAAAGGACATGGCATGAAACTTATCGGTAGCTACACCAGCCCGTTTGTACGCAAACTTTCTATTCTGTTGTTAGAAAAGGGAATAACTTTCGAATTTATTAATGAACTGCCCTATAACGCGGACAACGGCGTGGCGCAATTTAACCCGTTAGGGAAAGTGCCGGTGCTGGTGACCGAAGAGGGCGAATGTTGGTTTGATTCGCCGATCATTGCCGAATATATTGAATTAATGAATGTCGCTCCGGCGATGTTGCCGCGCGATCCGCTGGAGTCGTTGCGAGTGCGTAAAATTGAGGCGCTGGCAGATGGCATTATGGATGCCGGGCTGGTGTCGGTGCGCGAACAGGCGCGTCCGGCGGCGCAGCAGTCTGAAGATGAATTGTTACGCCAGCGGGAGAAAATCAACCGTAGCCTGGATGTGCTGGAAGGATATCTGGTCGATGGCACGCTCAAAACCGATACGGTCAATCTGGCGACGATCGCCATTGCCTGTGCCGTCGGATATCTCAATTTCCGCCGCGTTGCGCCGGGCTGGTGTGTTGACCGCCCACACTTAGTCAAACTGGTCGAAAACTTGTTTAGCCGCGAAAGTTTTGCCCGCACCGAACCACCAAAGGCTTGATGCGCGATATGTCCTCCTGACCCATCTCACGTTACAATCCGTGGTTATGTTAAACGCCCTTCTCCGTGTGAGAGGGCCTTGATCAGCCAGGTTTCCTATGACAACCGAAACGCGTTCCCTCTATAGTCAACTTCCGGCTATTGATCGCTTATTGCGCGATAGCTCCTTCCTTTCTTTGCGTGATACTTATGGTCACACCCGCGTGGTGGAATTGCTGCGTCAGATGCTTGACGAAGCGCGAGAAGTGATTCGTGACAGCCAGACGCTGCCCGCGTGGTGTGAGAACTGGGCGCAAGAAGTCGATGCCCGGTTGACGAAAGAAGCGCAGAGCGCGCTGCGTCCGGTGATCAACCTGACAGGAACCGTACTGCATACCAACCTTGGGCGAGCTTTACAGGCGGAAGCAGCGGTGGAAGCCGTTGCGCAGGCTATGCGTTCGCCGGTGACGCTGGAGTACGATCTGGACGACGCCGGACGCGGGCATCGCGATCGCGCGCTGGCGCAGCTACTGTGCCGCATTACCGGTGCGGAAGATGCCTGTATCGTCAATAACAATGCGGCGGCGGTGCTGCTGATGCTGGCAGCCACTGCCAGCGGGAAAGAGGTGGTGGTGTCTCGTGGCGAACTGGTGGAGATCGGCGGCGCGTTTCGTATCCCTGACGTCATGCGTCAGGCTGGCTGTACCCTGCACGAAGTGGGGACGACCAACCGCACGCACGTCAGTGATTATCGTCAGGCGGTGAATGAAAATACCGCACTGTTGATGAAAGTACATACCAGTAACTACAGCATTCAGGGGTTCACCAAAGCGATAGATGAAGCGGAACTGGTGGCGCTCGGCAAAGAGCTGGATGTTCCCGTAGTGACTGATTTAGGCAGTGGTTCGCTGGTCGATCTTAGCCAGTACGGTTTGCCGAAAGAGCCGATGCCGCAGGAGTTGATTGCGGCGGGCGTCAGCCTGGTGAGCTTCTCCGGCGACAAGTTGTTAGGCGGGCCGCAGGCAGGGATCATCGTTGGTAAGAAAGAGATGATTTCCCGCCTGCAAAGCCATCCGCTGAAACGTGCATTACGCGCGGATAAAATGACCCTCGCGGCGCTGGAAGCGACGCTGCGTCTCTATCTGCACCCCGAAGCACTGAGCGAAAAATTACCGACCCTGCGTCTGCTTACTCGCAGTGCAGAGGTTATTCAAATCCAGGCGCAACGTTTACAGGCTCCCCTTGCCGCACATTACGGCGCGGAGTTTGCGGTACAGGTTATGCCGTGTCTTTCGCAGATTGGCAGTGGTTCGCTGCCGGTTGATCGCCTGCCGAGCGCGGCATTAACGTTTACACCCCATGACGGACGTGGCAGCCACCTTGAGGCATTAGCCGCCCGCTGGCGTGAATTGCCGGTGCCGGTGATTGGTCGTATTTATGACGGACGATTGTGGCTGGATTTACGCTGCCTTGAAGATGAGCAACGGTTTATGGAGATGTTGTTGAAATGATTATTGCGACTGCCGGACACGTTGACCACGGCAAAACAACCTTATTGCAGGCGATTACTGGCGTAAATGCCGACCGTCTGCCGGAAGAAAAAAAGCGCGGTATGACCATCGATCTCGGCTATGCCTACTGGCCGCAGCCAGATGGGCGCGTGCCTGGTTTTATCGACGTTCCCGGTCATGAAAAGTTTCTTTCCAATATGTTGGCGGGCGTCGGGGGTATCGATCACGCGCTGCTGGTGGTGGCTTGCGATGACGGTGTGATGGCGCAGACCCGTGAGCATCTGGCGATTTTGCAGCTTACCGGTAACCCGATGCTGACAGTGGCGCTGACTAAAGCCGATCGCGTGGACGAAGCGCGTGTTGATGAGGTTGAACGTCAGGTAAAGCAGGTGCTGCGGGAATATGGTTTTGCTGAGGCAAAACTGTTTGTCACCGCAGCAACCGAAGGTCGGGGAATTGATGCCCTGCGCGAACATCTGCTTCAGTTGCCTGAACGTGAACACGCCAGCCAACATAGTTTCCGCCTCGCTATCGACCGCGCTTTTACCGTAAAAGGTGCCGGGCTGGTGGTCACCGGTACGGCGTTAAGCGGGGAAGTGAAGGTGGGTGATTCACTATGGCTGACCGGTGTAAATAAGCCGATGCGCGTGCGTGCTCTCCATGCGCAAAATCAACCAACAGAAACCGCCCATGCCGGGCAACGTATTGCGCTTAACATCGCCGGTGATGCGGAGAAAGAACAGATTAACCGTGGCGACTGGCTGCTTGCCGATGCGCCGCCGGAGCCGTTCACGCGGGTGATTGTCGAGCTACAAACTCATGTACCGTTGACCCAGTGGCAGCCGCTGCATATTCACCACGCCGCCAGCCACGTTACGGGGCGCGTTTCGCTGCTGGAAGATAACCTTGCCGAGCTGGTGTTCGACACGCCTTTGTGGCTGGCGGATAACGATCGCATAGTGCTGCGCGATATCTCGGCTCGCAACACGCTGGCGGGGGCGCGCGTGGTGATGCTCAACCCGCCACGTCGCGGTAAGCGTAAGCCGGAATATCTGCAATGGCTGGCGTCTCTTGCACGCACACAAAGCGATGCCGACGCACTGACGGTTCATCTGGAACGCGGAGCGGTGAATCTTGCCGATTTCGCCTGGGCGAGACAGCTCAACGGCGAAGGGATGCGCGAACTGCTGCAACAGCCTGGCTATATTCAGGCTGGTTATAGCTTGTTGAATGCGCCGGTTGCCGCCCGCTGGCAGCGGAAAATCCTCGACACATTAGCGGCTTATCATGAGCAGCATCGCGATGAACCCGGTCCGGGGCGCGAGCGCCTGCGGCGTATGGCGTTGCCGATGGAAGATGAAGCTCTGGTACTGTTGTTGATTGAAAAGATGCGCGAAAGCGGCGATATCCACAGCCACCACGGCTGGCTGCATCTGCCGGATCACAAAGCGGGCTTCAGCGAAGAGCAGCAGGCCATCTGGCAAAAAGCAGAGCCGCTGTTTGGTGACGAGCCGTGGTGGGTGCGTGACCTGGCAAAAGAGACGGGAACCGACGAGCAGGCAATGCGGCTGACACTACGCCAGGCGGCGCAGCAGGGGATAATTACGGCGATCGTCAAAGATCGTTATTACCGTAATGATCGGATTGTTGAATTTGCCAATATGATCCGCGATCTCGATCAGGAATGTGGCTCAACCTGCGCGGCGGATTTCCGCGATCGCTTAGGTGTAGGCCGAAAGCTGGCAATTCAGATTCTGGAATATTTTGACCGCATTGGCTTTACGCGGCGTCGTGGAAATGATCATTTATTGCGCGATGCATTATTATTTCCCGAAAAATAAGGAAATGATTAATTCATAATAAATATGAATTAATACAAAATTCTTATTAATATTAAGGAAGCACGTTATTTGATGAATGTAACGTGCTTTTTATTAAAAATATTTTGATAAACGGTAATGTCGATCATATTTCCGAATGAAAATACTTTGTAATCTGCCAGCCCTTTTTACTCTTCCAGGAGTGTTTTATGGCAGCTTCAACCTTTTTTATTCCTTCAGTGAATGTCATCGGCGCTGATTCATTGAATGATGCAATGAATATGATGGCAGACTATGGGTTTACCGGTAATGACTCCAACTTATTGATAGTGTTTTATGTTCAGATAATGCCCGATGACTTTGTCATGCAGCTCCACCGA
>NZ_SZVK01000099.1:0-5713 GCF_005280595.1 Escherichia sp. MR
TCGGTGGAGCTGCATGACAAAGTCATCGGGCATTATCTGAACATAAAACACTATCAATAAGTTGGAGTCATTACCATGCAGTTGCAGCTTTTACCAGTTCCCCATTAAGAAAATGCAGAAGACCAAGTTCATACCAGTAAGGTGAAAATTCATCAGCATGTTTTTTCAGTACACTGAAGGCTCGCTCATGATCACCTGTTCGTAACAGTTCTGAACCCAACAACCAGCGGGCACCCTGATTATCTTCAGGATTGTATGCCAGTATTTTATCAGTAAGCATAACCGCATCCTGATGACGCTGTAAGTGCACATTTGCGAGAATTGCTGCATAAAGCGCGCGCAGATAAGGCTGGTTTTCGGGATGCATCCAGATGATTTCACCACTGAAACTTTCCGGGATGAGACGATTACCGGCCGCCAGTCCTTTAAGCGCGGCGTTCAGAGCCTTACGCGGGGCATTCTGCTCCAGAAATGCATATGCCAGATGAGCGTGTATATCAATAAAGTCAGGCTCCCGTTGAGCAAGATGCCTGAGTTTGTTGATGTAACTCGTCTCGCTGATTTCATCAGTGTCGTATGCATCAAGCACTTCTTCAAACTCCCCCAGTAATGGGCCAAACCAGGTATCCGGAAATACGAAATAACCCTTGTTATCGTGCACTTCAAAGCATAATCTATCGTTCATTTTCTGAGCCTGTAAAACATGTGGTGATATAGTCTGAGAGCATAAAAGTTGAGATTCTGTGTATCAAGTCCTGTCTTGGCACCGAATGAATATTGCTTACGAAGCCCGTTCATGCTTTCCTTGAGAACAATAATTTTATCTTTATGTGAATCTCATTTTTTATAATGATGTCAGATGATTGAAATGCTAAATTATATCTGAATCAACTTTTCCTTTGCTAAAGGTATCGAAATAACTGCAAGGCTGTATTTTGTATTTGCCAATTTAAAAATGTCAATTTGTTTTTAATTATGTTTTTGTAATAAGTTTGAAGACACAAAAAAATAATATAATAACAAAAATCCTCCAGCCTTGTAGGCCAGAGGATAAAATACTTAATTGAGGAAAACATCAGGGAAAAGTATTTCTGACTTAACTTTCCCGGCTGGAGAGTGAATCAATGTAATCAGCGTACCATTGCATCATTTCACGGCGGCCATCGAGATACAGGGCATGATTATAGGTACCCCTGATGGAATTTTTATCCACATGAGCTAACTGCATTTCAATCCAGGCGGAGTTAAAGCCTTGTTCATGCAGAATTGTACTCATGGTGTGTCTGAAACCATGCCCTGTGAGTCTTCCCTTATATCCAAGTAATTCAATTACTTGGTTAATGCTTTCCTTACTAATTGGTTTGCGGGGATCATTTCTACCGATAAAGACTAGGGGACGATGTTTTGAGATTGGTTCAAGCTGCTTAAATAGCATAATAACCTGCTCAGAGAGCGGCACAATATGAGGTCGCTTCATCTTCATTACTTCTGCCGGGATCTCCCACAATTTTGTCTCAAAATCGATATCTTCCCAGCGTGCAAAACGCAGTTCTTGTGTTCGTACGCCGGTTAACATAATGATCTGAGTAGCTGTCTTAGTGATTATACTTCCGGTATAACCCGCCAGATCGTTGAGGAAGTGGGGAAGTTCATTAGCAGTAAGAAAGGGAAAATGTACTTTTTTCGGTGTAGCTAAAGCACTGGCAAGATCGGGGGCTGGGTTATAGTCTGCCCGGCCAGTAACAATTGCATAGCGGAACACCTCACCACAGCGCTGGCGGACCTTGCGCATTTTCTCCAGAGCTCCACGTTTTTCCATTTTACGCAGTGCTTCCAGTAACTCCATTGGTTTGATTTCGGCAATAGGGCGCTTGCCAATGTAGGGAAAAATGTCTTTTTCAAAGGTATCAATGATTTCATCACGATAGCGTAATGACCACCGATCGGCTTTTGACTGGTGCCATTCGCGAGCAATAGCCTCGAACGTATTTTTCAGACTTATTTGCTGCGCGATTTTTTCTTCCTTTTTTGCCTCCCCTGGATCGCCTCCAGCAGCGAGGAGTTTCCTGGCTTCACTGCGTTTCTCGCGAGCATCGGCTAGCGTTACATCGGGGTATACGCCAATAGAAAGCATCTTTTCTTTACCAGCAAAGCGGTACTTCATGCGCCAGTATTTAGAACCATTAGTGTTAATCAGTAGATACATACCGCCGCCATCAGCAAGCTTATAGGGTTTGTCTTTGGGTTTTGCGGTTTTCACTTTGATATCGGTTAATGCCATGACATCCTCCGGCTTTTGATGAATTCATGTTCCTGAGGGGGATTTCTGCCAGTAACTAACCTGATACCCCCAATACACCCCTTGTATAACAAAGATGTTGTTAAAAGCCGTTGTTATGTATTACATTTTTCCTATTATGGGGGTGCTTGTATTTCAATAGGAAATAACACCCCCTAAAGTACCCCCAAAAGAAACTTGATACGGGGTGAAGTAGGTTGACCTCAGGATACAAATAAATACTGATATACAAGGGATTAGAAGAGATTTATTGACATTGGGAGAGTTCAGAAGAGGTAAACTGGCGGAAGATCACAGGAGTCGAACCTGCCCGGGACCGCTGGCGGCCCCAACTGGATTTGAAGTCCAGCCGCCTCACCGGAGACGACGATCTTCCGCGCCTCGATTGCTACATGGAGGCGGGGCGCATTATAGCTAGTTCCTCGCCTTATCACATCCCCCATCACACTTTTTTCCGTATCGTTTCGTCTTGCCATGATCCATTTCACAGAAACCTTCAGCAAATCAATAAGTTACATTTTGGTGCTACCGCGATCACAGAAAACAAGAAACGTAAGTTGATAACAAAAAATAGCAATATCCGCACTCTTAAGGATGGTTTACTTTCGGGCTGTCTGACTGGCGCCTTCTTCACTTGTCATGCATGCGGTAACTAAAATTTCAGAACGAAAGGAACGGATTATGAAAATCAGCGATGGAAACTGGCTTATTCAACCTGGTCTTAATTTGATTCACCCCATCCAGGTTTTTGATGTTGAGCACCGGGGAAAGGAGATGGTGGTTTATGCCGCGCCGCGTGATGTGCGGGAGCGTACCTGGCAGTTGGATACGCCGCTGTTTACGCTGCGCTTTTTTTCACCTCAGGAAGGTGTGGTTGGCGTGCGGATTGAGCATTTTCAAGGGGCGCTGGATAGCGGTCCGCATTACCCGATTAATGTGTTGCATGACGTTCCGGTGGAGATGCAAAACACGAGTGAATATGCCGAGCTGAAGAGCGGTAATTTGAGTGTTCGCGTTACCAAAGGGGAATTCTGGTCGCTCGATTTTCTACGCAATGGTGTGCGCATTACCGGTAGCCAGTTGAAAAATAACGGCTATATACAGGATACCAACACCAACCGTAGCTACATGTTTGAGCGGTTGGATCTCGGTGTCGGTGAAACGGTATACGGTCTGGGGGAACGCTTCACTGCGCTGGTGCGTAACGGTCAGACGGTGGAAACCTGGAACCGTGATGGCGGAACCAGCACCGAACAGGCGTACAAAAACATCCCGTTCTATATCACCAACCGTGGCTACGGTGTGCTGGTTAATCATCCGCAGTGCGTCTCGTTTGAAGTGGGATCGGAGAAAGTCTCCAAAGTACAGTTCAGCATTGAGGGTGAATATCTCGAATACTTTGTTATCGATGGCCCGACGCCGAAAGCGGTGCTCGATCGTTATACCCGTTTTACCGGGCGTCCGGCGTTGCCGCCAGCATGGTCCTTTGGTTTGTGGTTAACGACTTCATTTACCACTAATTATGATGAAGCAACGGTAAACAGCTTTATCGACGGCATGGCGGAACGGAATCTGCCGCTACATGTTTTCCACTTCGACTGTTTCTGGATGAAAGCTTTCCAGTGGTGCGATTTTGAGTGGGATCCGGTAACTTTCCCTGACCCGGAAGGGATGATCCGCCGCCTGAAAGCGAAAGGGCTGAAAATCTGCGTCTGGATTAACCCCTATATAGGGCAAAAATCCCCGGTATTTAAAGAGTTGCAAGAGAAAGGATATTTACTCAAACGCCCGGACGGCTCGTTATGGCAATGGGATAAATGGCAGCCAGGTCTGGCGATTTATGACTTTACCAACCCAGATGCCTGCAAATGGTACGCCGATAAACTGAAAGGCCTGGTAGCGATGGGCGTCGATTGCTTTAAGACCGACTTTGGCGAACGTATTCCAACAGACGTTCAGTGGTTTGACGGTTCCGATCCGCAGAAAATGCATAACCATTATGCATACATCTACAACGAACTGGTGTGGAACGTGCTCAAGGAAACCGTCGGCGAGGAAGAAGCCGTCTTGTTTGCCCGCTCGGCCTCCGTCGGTGCGCAGAAATTCCCGGTACACTGGGGCGGCGACTGTTACGCTAACTACGAATCAATGGCGGAAAGCCTGCGCGGTGGTTTGTCTATTGGCCTTTCTGGTTTTGGTTTTTGGAGCCACGATATCGGTGGCTTTGAGAACACCGCTCCGGCGCACGTTTACAAACGCTGGTGCGCATTTGGTTTGCTCTCCAGCCATAGCCGTTTACATGGCAGCAAATCTTATCGTGTGCCGTGGGCTTATGATGATGAATCCTGCGATGTCGTGCGCCATTTCACTCAGCTTAAATGCCGTATGATGCCGTATCTGTACCGCGAAGCCGCTCGTGCTAACGCGCTGGGTACGCCGATGATGCGCGCAATGGTGATGGAGTTCCCGGACGATCCGGCCTGTGATTATCTTGACCGTCAATACATGTTGGGCGACAGCGTGATGGTTGCGCCAGTGTTCTCTGAAGTGGGCGATGTACAGTTTTATCTGCCAGAAGGTCGCTGGACGCATCTGTGGCATAACGATGAAACAGAAGGCAGCCGTTGGCATAAACAGCAGCATGATTTTCTTAGTTTGCCGGTTTACGTGCGTGACAACACCTTACTGGCGCTGGGGAACAATGACCAACGCCCCGACTACGCGTGGCATGAAGGCACGGCTTTCCAGCTTTTTAATCTGCAAGACGGGCATGAAGCTGTCTGTGAAGTGCCCGCTGCCGATGGTTCGGTGATCTTCACCCTGAAAGCGGCGCGTACTGGCAATACGATTACCGTGACAGGCGCGGGCGAGGCGAAGAACTGGACACTGTGCTTGCGTAATATTGCGAAAGTAAATGGTTTGCAAGGCGGTTCGCAGGCTGAAAGTGACTTGGGCGTGGTGGTGACGCCTCAAGGGAATGCGCTGACAATTACGTTGTAATTTATTGAAGGAATGCCGGATACGCATTGTTTGTGCCGTATCCGGTAAACAATCTCACATCTGCTAATAAATATTTCTTCTGTCATATCTGCGAGCATGATCACGATTATTTGCTGTGAAAATGTGATCTACCCTAAAAATATCTCTTAATTGCCGTTTTTTGTTTTATCGCTGTCCGGATTACAGGACACATTTTAGTATTGTTGTGAAATCATTCTGCTTTATATTTATCATCAGAGATAGCAACTGAAGTTCTTCAGCATGGAACTTCTTAATCTGTGGTAAGGGTAAAAAATGCAAATGATTACCTCGCGACAAAACAGATTATTACGATTCCTTGGTAATGACTCCAACTTATTGATAGTGTTTTATGTTCAGATAATGCCCGATGACTTTGTCATGCAGCTCCACCGA
>NZ_SZVK01000009.1:0-116523 GCF_005280595.1 Escherichia sp. MR
AAAGCGTGCGTATTGCCTGAAAACACAACCCGCTACGGGGGAGACTTACCCGAAATCTGATTTATTCAACAAAGCCTCTTTGCAGCGGTTCCTGCTGATAAAATTGGCAGAAACGTTGCCACAGAGAGGGGAAACGAGGAGCAAAAAGCTCCGGGGCACTAAAAAAGTATTCGGAAAGCACGGCAAAACATTCTGCAGGGTCACTGGCGGCATAAGCATCAATGCTGGAGGCATTTTCGCCCACTAATTCAATTTCGTCCTGAATGTTATTCATCGCCGCGTGAAGATCGTGTTCCCAGCCCGCGACTTCACGTAAAGGAATAAAGGGGACACCACTGGCGCGATCGCCGTTCCGGGTGTCCAGTTTATGTGCAACTTCGTGGATGATCAGATTAAACCCAGAGGCATCGAAGGAATCCTGTATATCGAGCCAATTCAGTACGATGGGGCCTTGCTGCCAGCTTTGACCTGACTGAACGATGCGTTGATTATGTACCAGTCCTATATCGTCTTCCCATTCATCGTCTACCACAAATGGCGCTGGGTAAATTAACACTTCATGGAAACCATCCAGCCATTCCAGCCCCAGTTCCATAACAGGTAAACAAAACAGCAAGGCGATACGACCGCTTTTCAAAGCGTCAAGTTCAACCCCTTGTAAAGGAACCAACCGTTTTTGTTGCAAAAAACGTCCAGCAAGAGTGACTAATTTGTTTTGCTCCTGCTCAGTCAAACTTGTCAAAAGAGGTATCGACAGAGCTTCCTTCCACGGAATTGCATCATCATGAACGGTTTCTTGTACTTTCCAGGGCCACTTAATCATCGTTTTGCTCGCAAACTCGTCACTTGAACAAAATTGCACGGACAGGGACTGTTAAAATGCCAAATTTCCTGGCATCATTGCAACAATCTGAACGGAGAGATGCCGGAGCGGCTGAACGGACCGGTCTCGAAAACCGGAGTAGGGGCAACTCTACCGGGGGTTCAAATCCCCCTCTCTCCGCCAATCATTCAAGCAATTAGCCCACTCCGTGTCAGTGACACAAATCTCATTGAGAAAATTCGAAAAATTCATCTGCAAAAATAACGCCAGCAAGTAGCCAGTGCTACCTTAGCGATCACATTTCTCTGTCTTTTGATTTTCTAATACGCACCTGAATCCACAATTTTGTTCGTTTCCAGCACATTACAGTAGACCCTATCCGCCCTCCATGCTCATTTTCAGGTATAAAAATATTTGCAGATGCTCTCTGTCGCGGTAGTCTCATAAGGTTCGTTTATAGATTGACGGCAATGTGAGTGACCTTTTTCCATACTAATTATAAAAAGACAGTACAGACAGGAACACTATGGACTCCACGCTCATCTCCACGCGTCCCGATGAAGGAACGCTTCCGTTAAGTCGCGCCCGACGAGCTGCATTAGGCAGTTTTGCCGGTGCCGTCGTCGACTGGTACGATTTTTTACTCTATGGCATTACTGCAGCACTGGTATTTAATCGAGAGTTTTTCCCACAAGTGAGCCCGGCAATGGGAACTCTCGCAGCATTTGCCACTTTTGGCGTCGGATTCCTTTTCCGTCCACTTGGAGGTGTCATTTTCGGCCATTTTGGCGACCGCCTGGGGCGTAAGCGCATGTTGATGCTGACTGTCTGGATGATGGGGATCGCAACAGCATTGATTGGTATTCTTCCTTCATTCTCGACTATTGGCTGGTGGGCACCGATTTTACTGGTGACGCTGCGTGCTATTCAGGGATTTGCCGTCGGCGGAGAATGGGGAGGCGCAGCATTGCTGTCCGTTGAAAGCGCGCCGAAAAATAAAAAAGCCTTTTACAGTAGCGGTGTACAAGTTGGCTACGGTGTAGGGTTACTGCTTTCAACTGGACTGGTTTCTCTGATTAGTATGATGACGACAGACGAGCAGTTTTTGAGCTGGGGCTGGCGCATTCCTTTCCTGTTTAGCACCGTACTGGTGTTGGGGGCATTGTGGGTGCGTAATGGTATGGAGGAATCCGCTGAATTTGAGCAACAGCAACATAATCAAGCGGCAGTGAAAAAGCGAATCCCTGTTATCCAGGCACTGTTACTACATCCAGGTGCTTTTCTGAAGATTATTGCGCTGCGACTGTGCGAGTTGCTGACGATGTATATCGTTACCGCCTTTGCGCTTAACTACTCAACCCAGAATATGGGGCTGCCACGCGAATTATTCCTGAATATTGGTTTGCTGGTGGGAGGGTTAAGCTGCCTGACAATTCCCTGTTTTGCCTGGCTTGCCGATCGTTTTGGTCGCCGCAGGGTTTATATCACTGGCGCAGTTATCGGAACCTTAAGCGCGTTTCCTTTCTTCATGGCGCTCGAGGCTCAATCCATTTTCTGGATAGTCTTCTTCTCCATTATGCTGGCGAATATTGCGCATGACATGGTGGTTTGTGTGCAACAACCGATGTTCACAGAGATGTTTGGTGCCAGTTATCGCTACAGCGGCGCTGGTGTAGGATATCAAGTTGCCAGTGTGGTAGGTGGAGGATTTACCCCTTTTATTGCCGCCGCCCTCATTACTTATTTTTCCGGGGACTGGCATAGCGTCGCCATTTATTTGCTGGCTGGATGCCTGATTTCCGCAATGACCGCTTTGTTGATGAAAGACAATCAACGCATCTGATGGTCTGGCGAAGATCATTCGATCTTCGCCTTACACTTTTGTTTCACATTCCTGTGACATACTATCGGATGTGCGGTAATTGTATGGAACAGGAGACACACATGAATAATAAGGGCTCCGGTCTGACCCCAGCTCAGGCACTGGATAAACTTGACGCGCTGTATGAGCAATCTGTAGTCGCTTTACGCAATGCCATTGGCAACTATATTAAAAGCGGCGAATTACCTGATGAAAACGCCCGCAAACAAGGTCTTTTTGTCTATCCATCATTGACCGTGACCTGGGATGGCTGCGCCACAAATCCTCCCAAAACACGCGCATTTGGACGTTTTACTCACGCTGGCAGCTATACCACCACTATTACCCACCCTGCTCTCTTTCGTTCGTATCTCAATGAACAACTAACGTTACTGTATCAAGATTATGGTGCGCACATCTCCGTGCAACCCTCGCAGCATGAAATCCCCTATCCCTATGTCATCGATGGCTCTGAACTGACACTTGATCGTTCGATGAGCGCCGGGCTAACTCGTTACTTCCCGACAACAGAACTGGCGCAAATTGGCGATGAAACTGCAGACGGCATTTATCATCCAACGGAATTTTCTCCGCTATCGCATTTTGATGCGCGCCGGGTCGATTTTTCCCTCGCGCGGTTACGCCATTATACCGGCACGCCAGTCGAACATTTTCAGCCGTTCGTTTTGTTTACCAACTACACACGTTATGTGGATGAATTCGTTCGTTGGGGGTGCAGCCAGATCCTCGATCCTGATAGTCCCTACATTGCTCTTTCCTGTGCTGGAGGGATATGGATCACCGCCGAAACAGAAGCCCCTGAAGAAGCGATTTCTGATCTCGCATGGAAAAAACACCAGATGCCAGCATGGCATTTAATCACTGCCGATGGCCAGGGTATTACTCTGGTAAATATTGGTGTGGGGCCATCAAATGCTAAAACCATCTGCGATCATCTGGCGGTGCTACGCCCGGATGTCTGGCTGATGATTGGTCACTGCGGTGGATTACGTGAAAGCCAGTCCATTGGTGATTATGTACTTGCACATGCTTATTTACGCGATGACCACGTTCTTGATGCGGTTCTCCCCCCCGATATTCCTATTCCGAGCATTGCTGAAGTGCAACGCGCGCTTTATGACGCCACCAAACTCGTCAGCGGCAGGCCGGGTGAGGAAGTTAAACAGCGGCTACGTACTGGCACTGTGGTAACTACTGATGACAGGAACTGGGAATTGCGTTACTCGGCTTCTGCACTTCGTTTTAACTTAAGTCGGGCCGTAGCGATTGATATGGAAAGTGCAACCATTGCAGCACAAGGATACCGTTTCCGCGTGCCATACGGGACGCTACTGTGTGTTTCAGATAAGCCATTGCATGGTGAGATTAAACTTCCCGGCCAGGCTAACCGTTTTTATGAAGGTGCGATTTCCGAACACTTGCAGATTGGCATCCGGGCAATTGATTTACTGCGCGCGGAAGGCGATCGACTGCATTCCCGTAAACTGCGCACCTTTAATGAGCCGCCGTTCCGATAATGAGCGAAGATCCTTTGCATCAAGAAAAGATGTGAAGGATTTTATAAGTAAAAAGCAAAAAGCCCGCTATAAAAGCGGGCTTTTCATAATTTGGCTCCTCTGACTGGACTCGAACCAGTGACATACGGATTAACAGTCCGCCGTTCTACCGACTGAACTACAGAGGAATCGTGAGAACGGGGCGAATATTAACGATGCCCATCTACATTGTCAAAGCCTGTTTTTTAATTTTGAAATCGTTTGCTGAAATATTCTGCGTTTTGTCGTTTATTCCGACACAACTGCCTTTTTTTCACACTTTTCATGTTCAGGGCGAGGATATTTCCATAGCCAGCGCCCGGTCACCATCCGCCAGTAAAACAACGCAGCACGCACGGCCCAGTCAGCAAACATCCCCATCCAAACGCCAACCACGCCCCAGCCAAGCATAATTCCCAGCGCATAACCTACTACCACTCGGCATCCCCACATACTCAACATAGATACCCACATAGCGTAGCGGGCATCACGAGCACCTTTAAAACCAGCAGGTAATACCCATGAGGCCGACCAAATAGGCATAAACAAAGCATTTAGCCAAATAAGAATCACAACCACGTGTTTAACCTGGGGATCCTGGGTATAAAATGACGCCATAACCCCGGCAAAGGGAGCCGTTAACCAGGCTATCGCCGTTAACCCAAGGGTGGACAACCAGAAAACATGCCTCAACTGTATTTCTGCTTGCGCTCTCTGCCCTACTCCCAGCCTTCGACCAGTAATTATTGTAGAAGCAGAACCGAGCGCACTCCCTGGTAAATTGATAAGAGCCGCAATCGAAAAAGCGATAAAATTTCCGGCAATAACGCTGGTTCCCATACCAGCAACAAACATTTGTGTTAATAACCGACCACTGGTAAACAATACTGATTCAACGCTCGCGGGAATACCAATCCCCATAACTTCCCAGATAATGCTGAAATTCAATGGTTTAAAATAGCTTTTTAACGAGATTCGTAGTGCAGGATTAAAGCCAATCGCCAGTACCCACAAAATTGCAATTGCGCCAATATAACGGGAAATAGTTAATCCTAGCCCTGCGCCAACAAACCCCAGCCCCTGCCAGGAGAAAAGCCCGTAAATCAATATACCGCTAATAATAATATTAAAAATATTCATGCTACCATTTATAAGTAGCAGTATTTTCGTATTCCCGGCGCCACGAAGTGCCCCACTGCCAATCAAGGTGATGGCAGCGGCTGGATAACTGAGCACCGTCAGTTCCAGATAAGTCAACGCCAGTGCTTTAACCTCTGTCGTGGCATCACCTGCAACAAAATCGATAATTTGTTCGCCAAAATGATGAATGAGAATTGCCAACAGCACGGCAAATAACGTCATGATCACCAATGATTGCCGTGTTGCTACTCTGGCTCGCCGTCGATCACGTTTACCGAGACTAAATGCCACAACGACAGTAGTACCAAGATCGATAGCTGCGAAAAAGGCCATAATGACCATGTTGAAGCTGTCCGCCAACCCAACGCCCGCCATTGCATCTTTTCCCAGCCAACTGACCAGAAAAGTGCTCAGCACGCCCATCAACAGGACACAGGCATTCTCCATAAAGATAGGAACAGCAAGCGGAGTTATTTCGCGCCAGAACAACACGTTGTAACTCTTACGTTTTGAGTGCCAGCGAGTGTGGCGAACAACCTGGCGTAAAGCTGAGGGGATATTCAAAGCCGACCTTAATTGCAGAAAGTGAAACCACATTTCAAATAATGAGGGAGAATCAGAAAAGCTGCAAAGATTTTCGCCGACAAATTGTCTGCAAATGCAACAAACTGTTGATAGAAACGGCAAACGGTTGATGAATTTAAAAAACAGGTTTGACAAATGATTTTTCGCCGTTAAGATGTGCCTCAACAGCGATTCCTCTGTAGTTCAGTCGGTAGAACGGCGGACTGTTAATCCGTATGTCACTGGTTCGAGTCCAGTCAGAGGAGCCAAATTTTGAAAAGCCCGCTTTGATAGCGGGCTTTTTGCTATATTTGATAATCAATTTCCTCTTCGCTATTTTCCATCACCTGCCGCTTAATATCCTCAACCGACAATCCAGCATTGCACAATTCCAGAAAACGCCAGACATAGTTACGCTGAAGTTGTCCTCGCTTGAGTCCCAACCAGACAGTATTAGCATCGAAAAGATGCCGCGTATCCAGACGAATTAAATTCTCTTCCTCTTGCTCACCGCTGGATTGTTCGGCAACTAATCCTATCCCCAAACCGAGGGCGACATAGGTTTTGATGACATCAGAATCCTGAGCACTCAATACAATATCTGCCAGTAAACCTTTGCGGACAAAGGCGTCATCAATACGTGAGCGCCCCGTAATTCCCTGTCGGTAAGTGATCAACGGCCACTTCGCTATTGATTCCAGCGTCAATGGCGTAATTTGTGTTAAGGGATGATCGACAGGAACGAGCAAACTATGGTGCCAACGAAACCAGGGGAAAGCGACGAGTTGGGGATCATTGCTCAAACGCTCACTGGCTATGCCAATATCAGCTCCGCCGTTTTGTAGCAGAGTCGCAATTTCCTGCGGCGTCCCCTGGATAAACTCGAGTCGCACTTCGGGGAAAAGTTCGCGAAAGGCTTTAATGACCCCAGGCAAGCTGTAACGAGCCTGAGTATGCGTCGTTGCAATAGTGAGTACGCAAGATGTGTCGTTGGTAAACAGGTCTGCAAGCCGTCGAACATTACTGGCTTCATTCAGAATACGTTCTGCAATGACCAGTAATGCTTTGCCCGGTTCAGTCATGCCAAGCAGCCGCTTGCCACGACGAACGAATATTTCGATACCAAGTTCATCCTCCAGCTCTCGAATATGACGGCTGACACCTGACTGTGAGGTAAAGAGCATATTCGCAACCTCTGTCAGATTGTAATCCTGACGGGCAGCTTCGCGGATTATCTTTAGTTGTTGGAAATTCACGGTAAACTCCGGGTATATCAGACATCCATTATTGTTAGAGTCTAATGCCCGGCATAACAAATAATAAAAACCCGCATCTTATTCCATCCAGGTATAACGTTTAGCTCACCAATTGCCATTGTCTTTTTTCCATGGCTGGAGAACTAATCACTGACAATAATAGCTCTTTCACTGCCTGCGCCTGTGGCGATAAAACTGATCTGGCGGGTAAGTTTAATGACAACGAGAGATTCATTGAAGGCGTGGTAATACGTGACATCCAACCGTTAACTGCGGCACATAACGAACGTGCGGCCGATTCAGGTAATACTGCAACGCCTATACCGCTGGCAATCGCAGCGGTAAGCGTAGCGATAGACTCAATTTCACCGATGACTTTCGCTGTAAGCCGGCGCAGGGAAAAAGCTTCATCAACACGAAGTCTTACTACACTGTAATCGCTGGGAAGGAAGAGGTTCATTTGCGCTATCGCATTAACATCAACGCTTTGCCCTGGGCAATCCTGAGTTCCGACAAGATACAGATCCTCTTTTAACAAAGTCTGACTGGATACACCAGACACAGGGGAATGCTCATAAACCACCGCCATATCAAGCTGGTTGTTTATAAGTTTTTCGTTAAGCACAGCACCGCTATTTTCATGGAGATAGATAACGACCTCCGGAAATTCAGTGCGTACCGCCTGTAATAAAGGCATGGTGATAGATGACGCTGCGGTTCCTGGCGCAAAGCCAATCGAGACTTGACCTGACAATGTCTGACCTACATTATGCACCGCCAGTTGGGCCTGTTCACACTGACGTAAAATTGCCCGCGCATGGGTATAGAGAATTTTTCCGGCGTCTGTCGGCGTAACGCCACGTTTTGTGCGAATCAAAAGTTGCTGATTTAGCTCACCTTCCAGCGTGGCAACCTGCTGACTGAGCGCAGGCTGTGCTATATGCAATACTTCAGCAGCCTGAGTCAGGCTACCAATATCTACAATTTTGACGAAGTATTTCAAGCGTCTAAAGTTCATGGTGCCTCCGGTTTTTTTAAGCGTCAGCCCGAGTGCCGACATTACTAACAACCAGATTGCAAGATACTTGCCAGTTTCGTTTTGGCGTTGATACGAAAGCTAATCGCCCGTCAAATAAGAGATTATGATTGTTTCGTCATTGGCTCTTTAAGCCAGGAGAAGCATTCCCTGCCCCATGAAAGGATGTCATGCACCACGATGGAACATGATTAAAAAGATTGAAAGTTCATCGTTTTGTTGAAATTGGCAGCAAACGAACAAAAAAATGCATTTCCCCCTTTGACATCGCCATGTACTGCCATTAATATGCGCCCCGTTCAAACGATTCCTCTGTAGTTCAGTCGGTAGAACGGCGGACTGTTAATCCGTATGTCACTGGTTCGAGTCCAGTCAGAGGAGCCAAATTCAAAAAAGCCTGCTTTAGAGCAGGCTTTTTGCTTTTTATACAACAGCTATTTTAAAACATCTGCTTTGAGCCAGAGTTAATTTGTACTGGCATTCCCGATCGACGTTGCAACGCAGCATTCGCGCGATTCACATCAACTTCTTGCCCGTTGATAAACGCCCGCAAAGATGGGGTTACCGGCAATGGCACTTTTCGGTCGGACTCATATTCTGCACGATTGCGCGACAGCGGCTCATGAACTTCCAGCCACTTTGAACCATCCGGCTCCGTTGTGTATTTCACTGGCTGATCAATAAGTTGCACGCGCGTCCCTACCGGGACATTATCAAACAGATATTTGATATCGACATTGCGCAGACGAATACAACCCTGACTTACCCGTAGGCCAATCCCAAAATTGGCATTAGTACCGTGAATGGCATATAACCTGCCGATATAAATAGCGTACAACCCCATAGGATTATCGGGTCCGGCTGAGACAAATGCAGGCAGACTCTCCCCACGCTTTGCATATTCACGACGAGTGTTAGGGGTTGGCGTCCAGGTTGGTGCTTCTTGTTTACGCTCAACGGCTGTCACCCAATTACGCGGGGTTTCTCGTCCAGCCTGACCAATACCAATAGGAAACACTTCCACAGTATTACTGTCTGGTGGGTAGTAATACAGACGCATCTCGGCGACATTAACCACAATTCCTTTTCGCACAGTGGCGGGTAAAATCAGTTGCTGCGGAATGGTGAGCTGCGAACCAGACTTCGGCAAGAAAACATCAGCCCCCGGATTCGCTTCCAGCATATTACTCAGCCCTTGTCCGTACTGCGCGGCAAAAGTTTCCAGCGGCTGGGTATTGTGATCGGGAACCGTTACTGTAAGTTGCTGCCCCACTAAACGACTCCCCTCTGGGGGTAATGGATAAGTTACCGCCAGGCTATTATGACTGGCAAAAAGCAGAGCAAATGAACAAAGAATATTTACACGACGCATCATATCCCTTTCCTAAGTCGCGAAAGCCATCCGATAAGTATAGCTTTTATCAGACTTTTCGTTTTTAGCTGTTCAATTCAGAAGTTGTATTCCCCGGTAGAATAATGTTGCTGGCAGCAAGTTCGCCCATGTTGTTGTATATCGCGCAAGCAGCTTCGATGATGGGTATCGCCAGCGCCGCACCACTCCCCTCACCTAAACGCATTTCCATATTGATATACGGCTCCAGCTCCAAATGTGCCAGCGCAATACGCGCCCCTTTTTCTGCCGACAAATGGGAAGGAATAAGATACGGTTTGATTGCAGGTGACATCTGGCACGCAGCAAGCGCGGCGGCATAAGAAAGAAAGCCATCCAACAACACGGGTAAACCACAGGAAGCGGCTCCTGAGATCACGCCAGCCATTCCGACCAAATCAAATCCACCAACTTTTGCCAGTACATCAACACCATCCAGCGGATTCGGTTGATTCAACGTAATTGCCCGACGAACAACATCAACTTTGTTTGCCAGTTTATCTGTCGGCAGATTTGCGCCAATACCAACCACTTCTTCGGGATCGCGTCCAGTAATTGTGCTGACTATCGCCGCAGCCGGCGTCGTGTTTGCCATTCCCAGCTCACCCACGCCAAACAACGTGACGCCATTTTTCGCCAGTTCACGCGTATAACGAATGACTTCCAGAAGCAACTCTTCAACCTGACAGCGCCTCATTGCAGGACCTGAAGCTATATTGCCGCTACCTCGAGCGACACGCATGTTGATAAGTCCGGGTATTGGCTCCGCAGTATCTATGCCTACATCAATTACATGAACTTTAGCCCCCGCCTGTGCTGCCAGAACACACACGCCGGTTGTTCCGCGTGTCATATTTTCAGCCTGAATGGCTGTCACCGCTTTCGGGGAAATAGTGACACCCTCATCCCAGACGCCGTGATCGGCACACATAACCACTACCGCTTTTTTACCCACATGAGGAACACCATTCAGCCCCGGCATTCCTGCCAGTTGTACGGCAAGCGCCTCCAGCCTTCCCAGACTACCGACGGGTTTGAGTAACCCGTCAATATGCCGTTGTGCGCGCGACATAGCAGCATGATCGATGGCCGGGATCGTATTCAGTAAATCGGCAAGTGTTTGCATGTTGCGTCTCTTTATAGCAGCGCCAGCAGAAAGACCAGCTCACCAAGCTCTATAGCAGCTCCCAGCGTATCGCCAGTTTGCCCGCCCAGAGTACGTTTGAAAAGCTGACCGAGGACGAAAATTGCCACCATCGTCACCACCATAGCAGCCACACCATGCATACCAGGCAGTAATACAGCAGCAAAAATTACGGCTAAGCCTAGTGTGACGCAGGTTTGTCGCCCATCAATTTTGCCAATGAACACATTGCCAAGCCCTTCTTCCCGAGCATAACGATGACGATACATCAATAATGCGGCAGTACCACGGCTGACAGCACATGCTGCAGCCAGCGATGCCAGGATAGGCTCACCACGCAGAGCCAGTTCGCTCAAAATCAAAATCTTTCCCAGCACAACAAAAATCAATGCCAGACCGCCGTGGGTGCCTAAACGGCTATCACGCATGATTTCCAACATACGATCTCGGCTACGTGCAGAAAATACACCATCACAGGTATCTGCCAGACCATCCAGGTGGAATCCCCCTGTCATCAGCGCCAGAACCAGCACGCTAAATAGTGCCGCCAGTGGTACACCACACCATACCTGCAACACCATGAAGACCAGCCCACTAATCGCACCAAGCAATAACCCAATTAAGGGAAAAGTAATGATACCGCGAGAATAATGTTCGAAATCCAGCCCCTGGGACCAACGACGCGGTACAGGCAGACGCGTAATGAAAGAGAGCATCGCCCAAAATAATTTACTCATTTGATTTTTACTCCAATACCCGAAACCACCAGCCATACTTCATCTGCCGCAGCGGCCAGTTGCTGATTCACTCGCCCGGCGATATCACGAAAATGTCGCGCCAGACGATTCTCCGGCACAATACCCATTCCCACTTCATTGGTCACTAATACGACCTTTGCAGGGCAACGTTGACAGGCAGCAATCAACAACTGAATCTCGCCATTTATCGCTTGCTCCATCGCCACATAATCCCATCCTTCAGGATCTTTATCGCCGCCATAATCAAACAACAGATTAGTCACCATTGTCGTAATGCATTCCAGCAACACAGCGTTCTGCGGATTAATGTCTGCATTAATGAACTCATCAAGCTGCTGCCAGCGTTCCACCGTGTGCCAATGCGCCGGACGCCCCTGCCGATGATGCTCAATCCGTGCCGCCATCTCATCATCAAGGATTTGCGAAGTGGCGATATACAGAACCTGTGGAGTATCCCCAATAAGCGCCTCGGCGTGCCGACTCTTCCCGCTCCGTGCACCACCTGTCACCAAAATCATCATACGGACTCCTGGTTCAATTGTATGATGGTATTCATTGACCAGAACCATCGTTGCTGATCGTAATAACATTTCCGCAATTAATACTGCGCGTAATGAAAATAAAAATCCAGCGTTCTCAATCCATTACGAACGAAGGCGGTGTTGTGAAATAGTCCGATTTCCCTGTGTAAACTTCTGGCAGAATGCGTCATTGGCAATATTTTCACTGCGTTGACATATTTCATTCAGATAATGGATTAATGCTACTGCACCACCAGCCGAACCAGCCAGCAAACGGGCATTATGCCGTGTGATTACGATTACCGTCGCGCCATCAGGATGAGAGAAATTTTCTGGTATGGAGACCCTGTTTTCAGCAATCAATAACAGCACTGAATAATCGGTATACGCGTCTGATAACGATTGAACAGCCCCACCTTTAAAAGGCAAGAAACCTTGCTGCCAGTCCTCACCAACAAAACAGGTCATTGGCAACATTTCAGCCAGATATTTCGCCAGATTAATATCGCCAGAGGAGAGGCAAAAAAGGGCTATCGATTCGGGTTTTATCGTTTTCATATCCCCCGTCCTCCGCTTCGTTTCCTGTAATGACGGTCAGGCTGATATACCATGAAAAACGATTGCCGCGCATTGAGAGCAGCCCAGGTGCCTGTCGGCACTACAATGAAGGAACTAAATGATGCCGCCATACCCTGATCCTCTCAGGGTGGTAGGGGTATAAAGACGCGCCAATACTCAACCGGGCGCTTCCGGACAACCCACTTCCCACCGAAGTTGTTGGTATTGACTGACAGGCTGGTCTTCTGGCTTCGCATCATCCTTCCCCGGCCTTCCCAATCTCGCGATCAGTGGTATTTTCGGGGTTGTCAGCATTACAGCAGCGGGGGCTGCGAGGGATTTTCACCCTCTTCCCAGGCACAAATGTGCCGAACCTGTCAACGTATGTTATGAGCTGATCTCACTTATCCCATAACACGTAAATAACGTTAATTAATATTGCCAGCGTCTATTTAATCATCCCTCATTTTCCACATTAATTTTATGCTGTTTCCGCTGCTACATTTTCACTAATTTGCTGACGATATACCTGCGGAGTCACCTGATACGTCTGGCGAAAAACTTTGCAGAAATAACTGGTTTGTGAGAAGCCTAAATTACGCGCGATACTGGCGATACTCCAGTCACTATGGCACAGCAGCTCACGCGCGCTGGCCATTCGTTGTTGGTTTACCCACGCATTAAAACCAATCCCATGATATTTCTTAAACAACTTACTGAAATAATAAGGGCTTAGATAAACATGCGAGGCAACATCTTCCAGACGCAAATCGTCTGACAAATGTGCATCGATATAGCGCAATGCTTTTTTCATTTTATTATCATGGGGATTAGGCGCACGGGTCTGACGAACTGAACCCGAATGAGATTTATTCTCTTTAATAACGACAAAATTGAGTTGCTTTTTGAGGCAATTTTCCACAATCAACTTCAATAAATCAGCAGAGGCCATAACTCTCGAGTAATCCATCTCAGGAACTTTGCGAAATTCATTAAGTAGTTCTGGGTCGGCTTGCCAACAATCATCGACATTCAGAATATTGATCAAATCAACATCATCATTACGCAGGCGAACTTGTCCACACAACACAAAGCCGACTAAATGCCCGGCAATCACCAGAGGAATAGAGAAATCAGTTAACCCTGCATGACAGCGGTAAATACAAGGCTGATCTGATTTAGAGGCTTCCAGACCACCACAACGATCGCTCATGCGACAGCGAGTGCTAAGCTGAGGGTGTTGGCGCATCATCTGACAAAATGGAGTGAAGTTAAACAGCTCGGAGATTTCATCACCGTGGATATTGACCACGACAACCGCAAGACTAGTCGCCTGCGCAAAATCCTGTGCGATTTTATTAATGAGTTCTGAATTAAGTGTCGCCGCAGAAATCATGATAAAACCTCCCAGTTAATTTATTGTTATGGTAAAACAATTGTTTTACATTTAATCTTCACATCATCCTTAATGATTTACTGACGAGAAGCAAAACGGACAATAACAAAAGCCTCCATGAAGCGGGAGACTTTTTAATAAGTTCGGAAAGCAGATCACAAACACTAAAAAAATAAACGTTTATAACTGCCAGGCTATTTCACTATTCGCTGTTCTCTTTAGGCGTAACACTATTGACAGGTAAATTTTGTGCAATAAGAAAGCGATAAATCGCCGCGCCAGCACAGGCTCCAATGACCGGAGCAATAATGGGTACAATGAAATAAGGAATATTACGTCCGCCAGTCATCGCAATTTCTCCCCAACCAGCAAGCCAGGTGAAAATTTTTGGTCCAAAATCACGCGCTGGATTCATGGCAAAACCGGTTAATGGTCCGGTAGAAGCACCAATAACAGCAACCAGAATACCAATAAGTAAAGGCGCAAGCGGCCCTTTGGGTACGCCATTGCCGTCATCGGTCAACGCCATAATCAACCCCATTAACATGGACGTTATGACCACTTCAACCAAGGCAGCCTGCCATACATTTATCGCTGCTGCCGGGTAAGTACTGAAGATACTGGCGAGTTGTAAACTTTCTGCACTACCACGAACCATATTGTGAGCAGATTCAAAATCGGCAAACAAATTGCTGTATAAAAAATATGCCAGAACTGCGCCACCAAAGGCTCCCGCTAATTGCGCCACACAAAATGGCAGCACTTTACGACCAGGAAAAGCGGCAAACAACCACAGAGCAATAGTAACCGCCGGGTTAAGATGGGCACCGGAAGTGCCTGCCGTAAGGTAAACAGCAAGTGAAATACCTAACCCCCAAATAATACAAATTTCCCACAGTCCCAGGCTTGCACCGGCAAGTTTTAGGGCACACAAACAACCAATGCCAAAAAAGAGGAACAGTCCGGTGCCCAAAAACTCGGCAACGCATTGCGCCTTGAGTGAATCATTCATACTGACACCTTTTTCACAGAGTTTTTTCTTTATCAGCCAACAATGCGCTGATTGTTGTGTATATCGAACGCAACTATAAAAATTGCGCGAAAAAAAATATTGCCAACATGCATGTCAGATTCGTGGAAAAATAGTGTTGCTATAGCAAATTATTGTCATTGCTATAGCATTCACTACAGCAATCATCACTATTGGCGTTATATATATCGCCAATCTGATACAATAAAAAATTGCCATGCCTGCATAATAAAATTTAAACAAATATCACAGTTAATTTCAGAAAACCAAACTCGACGAAGTATTATTTCAAATTAAAACACCGTCCCCAATGCAATTAATTCACATTAAACCACGTCAAAAACAACCAATAAATGAATAACATATAATCTCTGAAAGCAATTTTATAATATTTGCCCTCTATTAATTTTTCTCATTAGCGATTAAGTCAGCCATTCTTTTTCCTCGCTTTTTTTTATAGTCATATCGTCAAAAAATCCAGGCGAGGTCTTTATGCAACAAGAAGCGTTAGGAATGGTAGAAACCAAAGGATTAACTGCCGCCATAGAGGCCGCAGACGCCATGGTGAAGTCGGCAAATGTATTGCTGGTCGGCTACGAAAAAATTGGTTCCGGGCTGGTGACCGTCATCGTTCGTGGTGATGTCGGGGCGGTTAAAGCGGCAACAGATGCAGGTGCCGTCGCTGCGCGTAATGTCGGCGAAGTGAAAGCCGTACACGTTATCCCCCGCCCACATACCGATGTCGAAAAAATCTTACCAAAGGGAATTAACCCATGAGCAGCAGTGAACTGGTCGAACAGATCATGGCGCAGGTCATCGCACGCGTAGCGACACCGAAGCATGAGGTTCTCCCGGAAACCAATCATCAAACACGAGAGACGGCTATGGCAGAAAAAAGCTGCACGTTAACGGAATTTGTTGGCACCGCTATTGGCGACACTGTAGGTCTGGTCATTGCAAACGTTGATAGCGCCCTATTGGACGCGATGAAACTTGAAAAACGCTATCGCTCCATTGGCATTCTGGGCGCACGTATTGGTGCAGGGCCACACATTATGGCCGCTGATGAAGCCGTAAAAGCCACCAACACCGAAGTTATTAGCATTGAACTTCCTCGCGATACTAAAGGCGGTGCCGGACACGGCTCGTTAATCCTTTTAGGTGGCAACGATGTTTCCGACGTGAAACGCGGTATTGAAGTTGCTCTAAAAGAACTCGACAGAACCTTTGGTGATGTCTATGCCAACGAAGCCGGACATCTGGAACTGCAATATACCGCCCGCGCCAGCTATGCACTGGAAAAAGCGTTTGGCGCACCACTGGGTCGCGCTTGCGGCGTTATTGTCGGCGCTCCTGCCGCTGTAGGTGTTCTGATGGCCGATACCGCCCTGAAGTCCGCCAATGTGGATGTCGTGGCATACAGCTCCCCGGCTCATGGCACCAGCTTTAGCAATGAGGTCATCCTGATTATCTCAGGAGACTCCGGCGCAGTCCGTCAGGCGGTCATCTCCGCACGCGAAATCGGTAAAACCGTACTTTCGACTCTCGGCGATACACCGAAAAACGATCGCCCTTCCTACATCTGAATTCCCTGAGGCAGATTCATGAGATCGAAAAGATTTGAAGCACTGGCAAAACGCCCGGTCAACCAGGACGGTTTCGTTAAAGAGTGGATTGAAGAAGGCTTCATTGCGATGGAAAGCCCGAACGATCCTAAACCGTCAATCAAAATTGTTAACGGCGTCGTCACCGAACTGGATGGGAAACCTGCCAGCCAGTTTGACCTGATCGACCATTTTATCGCCCGCTACGGTATCAATCTCGCGCGCGCCGAAGAAGTCATCGCAATGGATTCGGTTAAACTTGCCAATATGTTGTGCGATCCAAATGTCAAACGTAGCGATATTGTTCCCCTGACCACTGCGATGACGCCCGCCAAAATCGTCGAAGTGGTTTCACAGATGAACGTGGTAGAGATGATGATGGCGATGCAGAAAATGCGCGCTCGTCGAACACCATCGCAACAGGCTCACGTCACCAACATCAAAGACAATCCGGTACAAATTGCTGCCGACGCGGCTGAAGGCGCATGGCGCGGATTTGACGAACAGGAAACCACCGTTGCCGTTGCTCGCTATGCACCGTTCAACGCTATCGCTCTTCTGGTCGGTTCACAGGTAGGACGCCCGGGCGTGTTGACCCAGTGTTCACTTGAGGAAGCCACCGAACTGAAACTCGGTATGTTAGGCCATACCTGCTACGCCGAAACGATTTCTGTCTACGGCACGGAACCTGTTTTCACCGACGGCGACGATACACCGTGGTCAAAAGGATTTCTCGCGTCATCTTATGCTTCTCGCGGCTTAAAAATGCGCTTTACTTCCGGCTCCGGCTCTGAAGTGCAGATGGGCTATGCGGAAGGTAAATCAATGCTTTACCTTGAGGCTCGTTGCATTTACATCACCAAAGCCGCAGGTGTTCAGGGTCTACAGAACGGTTCCGTAAGCTGCATCGGCGTTCCATCGGCAGTGCCGTCAGGCATCCGCGCAGTGCTGGCGGAAAACTTAATTTGTTCATCACTGGATCTGGAATGCGCCTCCAGTAATGACCAGACCTTTACCCACTCAGATATGCGCCGTACCGCACGTTTTCTGATGCAGTTTCTGCCAGGCACCGACTTTATCTCTTCCGGTTTTTCCGCTGTGCCGAACTACGACAACATGTTTGCTGGTTCAAACGAAGATGCCGAAGACTTCGATGATTACAACGTCATTCAACGTGACCTCAAGGTTGATGGTGGCCTGCGACCAGTGCGCGAAGAAGATGTTATCGCTATCCGCAATAAAGCCGCACGCGCTTTACAGGCTGTTTTTGCCGGTATGGGATTACCCCCTATCACCGATGAAGAGGTCGAAGCGGCAACCTATGCCCACGGTTCGAAAGATATGCCAGAGCGCAACATCGTGGAAGACATCAAGTTCGCCCAGGAAATTATCAATAAAAACCGTAACAGCCTGGAAGTGGTGAAAGCCCTGGCGCAAGCCGGTTTTACCGATGTCGCCCAGGACATGCTCAACATGCAAAAAGCAAAACTGACCGGCGACTATCTCCATACCTCCGCCATTATCGTCGATGACGGACAAGTGCGCTCTGCGGTCAATGACGTCAATGATTACGCCGGACCGGCTACAGGTTATCGCCTGCAAGGGGAACGCTGGGAAGAGATCAAAAATATTCCCGGTGCACTTGATCCCAACGATATTGACTAAGGGTGAGAAATGGAAATTAACGAAAAATTACTACGTCAGATAATCGAAGACGTGCTGGCAGAAATGCAAACCAGCGATAAGTCCGTTTCATTTCGCGCACCGGTCTCTTCCGCACCGGATAGCGAAAGTTTTCTGACCGAAATTGGCGAAGCCCAACAAGGCACTCAGCAAGATGAAGTTATTATCGCTGTAGGCCCGGCGTTTGGCCTGGCGCAAACCGTCAATATCATCGGTATTCCGCATAAAAACATATTGCGCGAAGTGATTGCCGGTATCGAAGAAGAAGGTGTTAAAGCCCGTGTGATTCGCTGCTTTAAATCGTCTGATGTTGCCTTCGTGGCGGTTGAAGGCGATCGTCTTAGCGGTTCCGGCATTGCTATTGGTATTCAGTCAAAAGGCACCACAGTTATCCACCAGCAGGGGCTTCCCCCTTTGTCTAACCTGGAACTTTTCCCGCAAGCACCTTTGTTGACGCTGGAAACTTATCGCCAGATTGGCAAAAACGCCGCGCGTTATGCGAAGCGCGAGTCTCCACAACCTGTTCCGACCCTCAACGATCAAATGGCGCGGCCGAAATACCAGGCCAAGTCCGCCATCTTACATATCAAAGAGACTAAGTACGTGGTCACTGGCAAAAAACCGCAAGAACTGCGCGTGACGTTTTAACAAAGGAAACCTTCATGAATACCGATGCAATTGAGTCGATGGTCAGGGACGTGTTGAACCGAATGAACAGTCTCCAGGATACAGCTCCTGTCTCTGCGCCATCCCACTCATCAACACTGAACGCCAAAGTGAGTGATTACCCGCTGGCAAATAAACATCCAGAATGGGTCAAAACGGCGACGAATAAAACGCTCGACGATTTCACCCTGGAAAATGTACTCAGCGATAAAGTCACCGCCCAGGACATGCGCATAACCCCGGAAACGTTGCGCATTCAGGCCGCAATTGCCAGAGATGCTGGACGCGATCGCCTGGCGATGAATTTTGAACGCGCCGCCGAGCTTACCTCAGTGCCGGATGATCGCATCCTCGAAATCTACAATGCGTTACGCCCTTATCGTTCGACTAAGCAAGAACTCATTGCCATTGCCGACGATCTTGAGCGTTGTTATCAGGCCAGAATTTGTGCCGCTTTTGTCCGTGAAGCTGCGGAACTCTATGTCGAGCGTAATAAACTGAAAGGCGACGATTAAGGGCGAACTATGCGATATATAGCAGGCATTGATATCGGCAACTCATCCACAGAAGTTGCGCTGGCAACGCTCAGTGCGTCTGGCGAATTGTCGTTCGTGAGCAGCGCCCTGGCAGAAACCACCGGAATCAAAGGTACGTTGCGTAACGTACATGGCATTCAGGAGGCACTCGCGCAGGCAACGAAAAAAGCCGGCATCAATGTCAGTGATATTTCGCTTATTCGTATCAACGAAGCAACCCCGGTCATTGGCGATGTGGCGATGGAAACCATTACGGAAACCATTATCACTGAATCAACCATGATCGGTCACAACCCGAAAACTCCAGGCGGAGTGGGGCTGGGTGTAGGACTCACCATCACTCCGCAAGAGTTGTTAACACGCCCGGCGGACACACCGTACATTCTGGTCGTGTCATCGGCTTTTGATTTTGCCGATATCGCAACCATGATAAATGCCTCCGTGCGTGCCGGATATCAGCTAACGGGCGTCATTCTGCAACGCGACGATGGCGTACTGGTCAGTAATCGCCTGGAAATCCCTTTACCCATTGTTGATGAAGTCCTCTACATCGATCGTATTCCGCTCGGCATGTTAGCTGCTATTGAAGTCGCTGTTCCCGGGAAAGTTATCGAAACCCTTTCTAACCCATATGGGATTGCCACCGTTTTCGCCCTCAATGCTGAAGAGACTAAAAATATCGTTCCTGTCGCACGGGCGCTAATCGGCAACCGTTCAGCTGTGGTCGTGAAAACGCCTTCTGGCGACGTTAAAGCCCGTTCGATACCCGCCGGAAATATCGAGTTTCTTTCTGCCGGGCGCACAACTCGGGTTGATGTTGCCGCTGGTGCCGATGCAATAATGAAAGCAGTCGGTGAATGCCCAAAACTGGAAAATGTGACGGGCGAACCGGGCACCAACATCGGCGGGATGCTGGAAAATGTTCGCCAGACCATGGCGGAGCTGACCAATAAACCCAGCAACGAAATTTTTATTCAGGATTTATTGGCGATAGATACCTCTGTACCCGTCAGCGTTACCGGTGGTCTGGCAGGCGAATTTTCACTGGAACAGGCTGTTGGTATAGCGTCAATGGTGAAATCCGACCGTCTGCAAATGGCGATGATCGCCAGTGAAATTAAGCAAAAACTGCACATTGATGTTCAGGTCGGAGGCGCAGAAGCAGAAGCTGCAATTCAGGGAGCGTTGACTACCCCAGGAACTACACGTCCCCTGGCAATTCTGGACTTAGGCGCAGGTTCTACCGATGCCTCCATCATCAATCAAAAAGGGGAAATGATTGCCACTCACCTTGCGGGAGCGGGCGACATGGTGACGATGATTATCGCCAGGGAACTGAGCTTAAATGATCGCTATCTGGCAGAAGAGATCAAAAAACACCCACTGGCAAAAGTAGAAAGCCTGTTCCACTTACGCCATGAAGACGGCAGCGTTCAGTTCCTCCCTACCCCACTATCCCCTCAGGTATTTGCCCGCGTTTGTGTGGTGAAACCCGACGAACTGGTGCCCATTCCCGGTGATATAACGCTGGAAAAAGTGCGAACTATTCGTCGCAGTGCAAAAGAGCGGGTCTTCGTAACGAACGCCCTGCGCGCACTACGTCAGGTGAGTCCTGGTGGAAATATTCGCAACATTCCGTTCGTCGTTCTGGTGGGCGGCTCTTCACTGGATTTCGAAGTCCCGCAGTTAGTCACCGATGCGTTGGCACATTATCGACTGGTCGCAGGGCGTGGGAATATCCGTGGTAGAGAAGGCCCGCGCAATGCGGTGGCTACCGGGCTACTCATCTCCTGGCACAAGGCGTCGGTTCATGGAAAGTAAAGAGCGAGCACCAACCATTGTCGTCACTGAAATCGGTGACTGTATCAATAAATGGAATGAGGTTCTTCTTGGCATTGAAGAGGAAGGTATTCCCTTTCGCATTCAACACATTCCATCAGGTGAAATCATCGATAGCGCCTGGCAGGCTGCTCGTCAGTCTCCCCTGTTGGTTGGCATAGCCTGTGACCAGGAAAAACTGATTGTGCATTACAAAAACTTACCGGCATCAGCGCCACTGTTTACGCTGATGCATCAACAAGATAACCATGCCCGGCGCAGCACCGGCAATAACGCAGCCCGGCTGGTCAAAGGGATTCCCTTCAAGGAATACCACTCATAATCCACAGGAGAAACACCGTATGAATAACGCACTGGGACTGGTTGAAACAAAAGGGTTAGTCGGCGCGATTGAAGCCGCAGACGCCATGGTTAAATCCGCCAACGTACAACTGGTCGGCTATGAAAAGATTGGTTCAGGTCTGATCACAGTGATGGTGCGCGGCGATGTTGGCGCAGTAAAAGCCGCCGTTGACGCGGGGAGCGCCGCCGCAAGCGCCGTTGGCGAAGTGAAATCCTGCCATGTCATCCCACGGCCGCACAGCGATGTTGAGGCCATTTTACCAAAATCTGCATAACCCAATTCGCTAAGGAGCACAGCGTGAAGCAATCACTGGGATTACTTGAAGTCAGTGGTCTGGCACTCGCCATCAGTTGCGCGGATGTTATGGCAAAAGCCGCGTCCATCACGCTGGTTGGTCTTGAGAAGACCAATGGCTCAGGTTGGACGCTCATTAAAATCACCGGTGACGTCGCCTCGGTTAATGCAGCGATCGAGACGGGTGCCAGCTTCGCCGGGCAGCGAAATGGCTTTGTCGCGCACAAAGTGATTGCCCGTCCAGGAGAGGGAATACTGTCCCGCACAACAGAAGCATTGAATGTAAGGGTTGAAGCAAGCGAAACACCAGCAGCCACAGTCACCCCGGAGAGTATCAGTTGTAATTTGTGTCTTGATCCGGCGTGTCAACGGCAAAAAGGTGAGCCACGTTCACTTTGCCTCCACTCCGATAAGCGAGAGGAGTAACAATGGACAAACAAACCTTGCAAGAAACAGTGAGCCAGGTTCTGGATGAGATGCGCGAGCGCCCTATCCCTCTGGGCGTCTCCAGTCGTCATATTCACCTTTCGACTGCGGATTATGTGCGCCTTTTTCCTGAACAACCGATCAGCGAGAAAAAACCGTTATTGCAACCAGGTCAATTCGCTGCTGAACAAGTTGTTACGCTGGTGGGACCAAAAGGCAAATTGCACAACGTTCGCTTGTTGGGACCACTACGCAACGCAAGCCAGGTGGAAATTTCCCGGACAGATGCCAGAACGTTGGGGATCACTGCTCCGCTACGCATGTCAGGCGATCTCAGCAGCACACCGGGGATTCGGCTGATAAGTCCGTTTGCCGAACTGGAAATCGCTTCTGGCGTAATTGTCGCGCAACGGCATATCCATATGTCTCCGCTTGATGCCCTGATTTATGGCGTTACGCATGGCGATAAAGTGGCGGTCGCCATTGAAGGTGATGAGCGACGACTGATATTCGATAACGTGGCTGTTCGCGTCTCACCGGATATGCGTCTTGAAATGCATATTGATACCGACGAAGCCAACGCTGCAGGCGCTGATAATCCTGACGTTTTTGCCATGCTGGTGGCGCTGCCATGAATCATGTGCTGATGCAACGCATTGTTGACGAAGTGATTTTTCGCCTGAAACAACGTGCGGAAAAAACACTCACGCTGACCGTTTCGCAACTGCGAGAAGCCAGCGTTCACAAGATAGTTCATCAGTATGCATCGTTACAAATTCGATACGTCGATCTGCCGTTGTTGCGACAGCTTGCAGAGAACGATACGTCAGGCGGAGCAGTAACCCACCTTCACGAGACGTTAGCATGGGGAATGCACCTTCAATTATCGTTGCAGCGTCATTTACTGAACACCATTGAATTGAAGACTCTCGCCCGTCTACCGCTAAGCTGGTGCGACGAACAAGGACAACCAATCCACCTTCATCGTGGTCGACTTTTAAGTTATGCCGACGTAGCACCGTTATGCGCGGGGATACTGGTACTACAGCGGAAATGTTGTGTGACCGCACTTGCGCGTGAAGCGGCAATTACCCGAAACATTCAGTTAATCAGGCAGGAGTAACTCATGCATCTGGCTCGAGTCACCGGCACGGTGGTATCCACGCAAAAATCACCTTCTCTGATCGGGAAAAAACTGCTGTTGGTTCGCCGGGTCAGTGCCGACGGCGAATTGCCTCTTACACCGTTAACCGGCGACGAAGTTGCCGTTGATTCAGTCGGCGCAGGCGTTGGTGAACTGGTACTCCTCAGCAGCGGCTCCAGCGCCAGACATGTTTTTTCCGGCCCCAACGAAGCCATTGATCTGGCAGTGGTCGGCATTGTCGATACGCTTTCACGCTAAGGACTTTAACGATGGCGATTTATACCCGAACAGGTGATTCAGGAAGTACGTCTCTATTTACCGGACAGCGTGTCAGTAAAACTCATCGACGTGTCGAAGCCTATGGCACGCTGGATGAGCTAAACGCAACACTCAGTCTGTGTTATTGCGCCACCTCCATCGAAAGCCATCGCATCTTACTGGAAGCTATTCAGCAACAAATATTTTGGTTTAGCGCCGAGCTCGCCAGTGAAAGCGAACAGCCGTCAGCGCAGCAGCGTTACATCGGGACAGAAGAAATTGCCGCGCTGGAAAAAGCGATCGACAGCGCAATGAACGCTGTCCCTCCAGTTCACAGCTTCATACTGCCTGGTCGTTGTGAAGCCGCGAGCCGTATGCATGTCGCCCGCACGGTAGCCCGGCGGGCTGAAAGACGTCTGGTTGAACTGACAACGGAAGCCACCGTCCGCCATGTTTTGTTGCACTATATCAACCGACTTTCCGATTGCTTGTATGCCCTCGCCCGCGAGGAAGACAACGTTGCTCATCAAAACCTGATGATTCGGGAAATCACAAAACGTTATCACGAAGCCAATCACACTCCAGCATTGAAGGAACGCACGATGCCGCTCACTTTTCAGGATCTTCACCAGCTCATTCGTAGTGCGGCAATACGCGCGGATGAACTACATATTCCCGTTGTCATCAGCATTGTTGATGCCAACGGGACAGAAAGTGTTACCTGGCGGATGCCCGATGCACTACTGGTCAGCAGTGAGCTGGCACCGAAAAAAGCCTGGACCGCCGTGGCGATGAAAACGGCAACACACAAACTTGCTGACGCCGTACAACCCGGAGCGCCACTTTACGGGCTCGAAAGCCATATGCAAGGCAAAGTCGTCACTTTTGGTGGTGGTTTTCCTCTCTGGCGAGACGGGATATTGCTTGGGGGACTTGGCATCAGCGGTGGTAGCGTTGAACAAGATATGGATATTGCACAAGCCGCAATGGCAGCAATTAATGCAGGAGCAAACCAATGAATACGACTGAATTAGAAATGATTATCCGCAATATCCTGCACGAAAAACTGATGCCCAGTGCCTTACAAATACAAAGAAATGGTATTTTCCAGACTGTCGATGAGGCCGTCTGCGCTGCACACCAGGCCTTTTTGCGCTTTCAACAGTGTCCGCTTAAAACCCGCAGCGCCATTATCAGCGCCATTCGCGAAGAATTAACGCCCCGCCTTACCGAACTGGCAGAAGAAAGCGCCAGCGAAACGGGGATGGGAAATAAAGAAGATAAGTATCTAAAAAACAAAGCGGCACTTGATAACACGCCAGGAATTGAAGATTTAACCACCACGGCACTAACCGGTGATGGTGGCATGGTTTTATTTGAATACTCTCCGTTTGGTGTTATTGGCTCGGTCACGCCGAGTACCAATCCTACGGAAACCGTCATTAATAACAGCATCAGCATGTTGGCAGCAGGCAATAGCATCTACTTCAGTCTTCATCCGGGAGCCAAAAACGTATCGCTGAAACTCATTGCCATAATCGAAGACATCGCGTTTCGCTGTAGTGGCATTCATAACCTGATCGTTACCGTATCTGAACCGACCTTTACAGCCACCGAACAGATGATGGCGCACCCTAAAATCAGCGTTCTGGCGATTACCGGCGGTCCGGGTATCGTCGCGATGGGAATGAAAAGTGGTAAGAAAGTGATTGGTGCCGGTGCGGGTAACCCGCCGTGTATCGTCGATGAAACGGCGGATATTGTGAAAGCCGCCGAAGACATCATCAACGGCGCTTCTTTCGATTACAACCTGCCATGTATCGCTGAAAAAAGCCTGATTGTCGTAGCGTCAGTGGCAGAGTATTTAATTCAACAGATGCAAAGTTTTGGCGCATTTCTTCTTAACCATCAGCAAACTGAAAAATTGCGCGCCGTTTGTCTGCCCGACGGCGTCGCCAACAAAAAACTGGTCGGAAAAAGCCCATGCCATCTTCTGGAAGCGGCTGGAATTCCTCTACCGCAGAAAATGCCACGATTACTGATTGCCGTTGTTGACGCCGATGATAACTGGGTTACCTGTGAACAACTGATGCCGATGCTACCCATTGTAAAAGTCAACGATTTTGACAGCGCCCTCACCCTGGCGCTGAAAGTCGAAGACGGTTTGCACCACACGGCAATTATGCACTCGCAGAACGTCTCACGACTCAACCTTGCTGCGCGCGTTATGCAAACCTCAATCTTTGTCAAAAACGGCCCCTCCTGGGCGGGTATTGGCGTCGGCGGCGAAGGCTTTACGACCTTCACCATTGCTACACCGACTGGCGAAGGGACAACGTCAGCACGGACTTTTGCCCGCTCACGACGCTGCGTGTTAACCAGTGGCTTTTCCATTCGCTAGAGAAACGGAAATGAATACTTTTTCATTGCAGACACGTTTATACAGCGGTTTGGGAAGTCTCAAAGTCCTTAGCCGTTTCACCAATAAGCACATCTGGATTATTTGCGACGCCTTCCTGGCTGGTTCGCCATTGATTGACACGTTGTGTCAGTCGTTGCCTGATAGCAACCGCATCAGTATTTTTAGCGAAATAACGCCCGATCCAACGATCCAGACTGTGGTAAAAGGCATTGCACAAATGCAGACTTTACGCCCGGATGTGGTTATCGGTTTTGGCGGAGGCTCTGCACTGGACGCCGCAAAAGCGATTGTCTGGTTTAGTCGCCAGTGTGCTATTGAGATTGAAACCTGCGTTGCTATTCCCACCACCAGCGGCACCGGTTCGGAAGTGACCAGCGCCTGTGTCATCAGCGATCCCGATAAAGGGATTAAATATCCTCTTTTCGATAATGCGCTTTATCCGGATATAGCGGTGCTCGATCCCTCGCTGGTCGTCAGTGTGCCAGCCGCGATAACTGCCAATACCGGAATGGATGTTTTAACCCATGCCCTTGAATCTTATGTTTCTCCCCATGCCAGTGACTTCACGGATGCACTGGCCGAAAAAGCCGTGCAAATTGTTTTTCACTACCTGCCCACAGCAGTGAATAAAGGCGATTGTCTTGCTACTCGCGGCAAAATGCATAATGCCTCTACGCTTGCAGGAATGGCCTTTAGTCAGGCTGGGCTTGGGTTAAATCATGCAATTGCCCATCAACTCGGCGGGCAGTTTCATCTGCCACACGGCCTGGCGAATGCGCTCCTGCTTACGACGGTTATTCGTTTTAATGCTGGCGATCCGCGTGCTGCCAAACGCTATGCCCGGCTGGCGAAAACGTGCCATTTATGCCCTGACGATGCCAATGACACCGCAAGCCTGAATGCACTCATTCAACATATTGAACAGCTAAAAAAAGCCTGTTCAATGCCGACTCTCGCCAATGCACTGAAAGATAAAAAAGCAGAATGGTCATCACGTATTCCAGATATGGTTCGGGCTGCGCTGGCGGATGCCACACTGCGTACCAATCCACGAGCGGCTGATGCCATCGCTATAGCAGAAATGCTTGAGGAGTTGGTATGAACGGCGAGTTAATGTCCTTTGACGAACAGACGATCCGCGAGCGAGTACAGGCAGCAGGCGTCGTGGGCGCTGGTGGCGCAGGCTTTCCAACACATATTAAGCTACAGGCGCGGGTTGACACTTTCCTGGTGAATGCGGCGGAATGCGAACCAATGTTGAAAGTGGATCAACAGCTAATGGCACAACAAGCCAGCCGCCTGCTTCGTGGTGTTCACTATGCGATGAAAGCCACCGGAGCCAGGAGCGGAATTATCGCGCTGAAAGAGAAGTATCAACCAGCAATAAACGCACTCACACCATTGCTTCCGCAGGATATCCGCCTGCATATTTTACCCGACGTTTACCCCGCAGGAGACGAAGTGCTGACCATCTGGATGGCAACAGGTCGCCGCGTTCCTCCCGCTGCGTTACCCGTTAGTGTCGGTGTGGTGGTCAATAATGTGCAAACCGTACTGAATATTGCCAGAGCCGTTGAACAACAGTATCCGGTGACGCGACGCACGCTTACTGTTAATGGTGCAGTGGCTAAACCAATCACAGTGACCGTTCCCATCGGGATGTCTTTACGCGAAGTACTGGCGCTGGCGGGCGGCGCAACAGTGGATAATCCTGGTTTTATCAATGGCGGTCCGATGATGGGTAGTTTGATCACATCGCTCGACACGCCAATCAGCAAAACCACTGGCGGCTTGCTGGTTTTACCCAATTCTCATTCAATCATCCAACGTCAAATGCAGGATGACCGTAGCGTACTTGCCGTCGCGAAAACCGTTTGTGAGCAATGCCGCTTATGTACCGATCTCTGCCCGCGTCATTTAATTGGTCACGAACTGTCGCCACATTTGTTAGTACGTGCGGTTAACTATCAACAGCTCGCTACGCCACAACTGTTACTGACAGCTCTCACCTGTTCGGAGTGCAACGTCTGCGCCAGCGTCGCCTGTCCGGTAGGTATTTCGCCGATGCGCATAAACCGCCTGCTTAAGCAGGAATTACGCGCCAAAAATCTCCGCTACGAAGGTGCCTTAAATCCTGAGGATGTCATGGCAAATTATCGGCTGATCCCAGTAAAACGGCTGGTAACCAGACTGGGATTAACCCCGTGGTATCAGGATGCGCCATTGTCTGAACAGGTGCCTCAGCCCGAAAAAGTGACTCTATTGTTACGCCAGCATATCGGTGCCAGCGCAATTGCGTGTGTACAAAAAGGCGATCGTGTCGTTCGTGGACAATGTGTAGGCCAAATTCCACACGGCACATTAGGTGCTCCCATTCATGCCAGTATTAATGGCACGGTCAGCGATGTGACAGAAAACGCTATTACGGTTGTGAGAGGTTAACCATGTCGAAAGCGGTAGGTATTTTAGAACTTAGCAGTATCGCAAAAGGGATGGAAACCGGCGATGCCATGCTGAAAAGCGCCAATGTTGAGTTACTGGTCAGCAAAACGCTATGTCCCGGGAAATTTCTGCTGATGCTCGGTGGCGATGTCGGTGCGGTGCAACAGGCCATCAGCAGCGGCGCATCCCTTGCAGGTGAAATGCTGGTCGACAGCCTGATCCTCCCTAATATTCATCCCAGCATTCTGCTCGCAATCAGCGGACTGAACCATGTTGAACAGCGTCAGGCTATCGGTGTGGTCGAAACCTGGAGTGTGGCAGCCTGCATTGATGCTGCCGATTGCGCAGTTAAAGCTGCGAATGTCACTCTCGTTCGAGTGCATATGGCCTTCGGTATTGGCGGTAAATGCTACATGGTGGTTGCTGGCGATATTTCAGATGTTAATAATGCGGTCTCTGTCGCCAGCGAGCGCGCGGGGGAAAAAGGATTGCTGGTCTATCGCTCGGTAATTGCCCGTCCGCATGAAGCCTTGTGGCGTCAGATGGTGGAGGGATAATGACAACTCAGCACGCTACTGAACGGATGATTCAGGAATATGTCCCCGGTAAACAGGTTACGCTGGCGCATGTCATTGCTAACCCAGGGAAGGAGCTGTTTAAGAAATTAGGTTTACCAGATACCGTTTCCGCCATTGGCATTCTGACGATTACCCCCAGCGAAGCGTCTATTATCGCGTGCGATATCGCCACAAAGTCGGGAGCTGTAGAAATTGGTTTTCTTGATCGTTTTACTGGTGCCGTAGTACTGACTGGCGATGTTTCAGCTATCGAATATGCACTTAATCAGGTTACCCGCACGCTGGGTGAAATGATGCACTTTACCGCCTGCCCCATTACACGGACCTGACGTTATGCAACGTATGATGCTCATCGGCCCCAGTCAGTGCGGAAAAACATCACTCACGCAATGTCTGCGCGGAGAAGATCTTCAGTATCAGAAAACGCAGGCCATTGTCTGGTCACCAGCCACCATTGACACACCAGGCGAATACCTCGAAAACCGTAGTCTTTACAGCGCACTGCTGGTCAGTGCCTGCGAAGCGGACATTATCGCGCTTGTGCTTAATGCGGACGCACCGTGGTCACCTTTTTCGCCAGGCTTTACCTCGTCAATGAATCGCCCGGTCATTGGAGTAGTAACCAAAGCAGATTTAGCCAGCATGGAACAAATATCTTTGGTGAAATGCTGGTTACGGGAAGCTGGAGCGCGCAATGTGTTAGTGACCAGTGCGGTTAATAACATCGGAGTTGCAGAGCTTTTTGCCTTGCTGCATACAGAAGAAGGCTGTCGCTAATTTTGATAGGTTATCAGATGGGAATGATGACTTGTGATACACAGAAAAGAGTCAATGAATAATGAGGGTTGCCGGGCAACCCTCATCGAATAAAGCAGAAATTACTTCGCTTCGCCGTTTTTCATTTCGCCCATAGCTTTCAGCTTTTTGGAGATATCGCGGCGTTCTTTGGAGAGCTCGGCGTTTTTGATGATGTAATCATCAACGCGATCTTCATAGTCACCTTTCATGCTGGCAATGATGCCCTGGATTGCTTCTACGCTCATCCCAGGCTTAATGTAATCGCTCAGGTTGTCCAGCAGCAGGACACGCTTCTGGTTGTCACGGATCTTTTTCTCAACGTCCTGGATTTCACGTTGCAGTTTGTTCTTACGGCGGAACAGGCGAACAAATTCCAGTACGTCCTGGAATGAAGGCTTGGTAGTTTCCATTTTTATACCCCTGATAATGTGAGAGTCGGATTCGTTTAAGCAACCGCTATTCGTTAGGGCCAACATTACTCATAGCTGCCGCAGATGACAATGCTTTTATCCCTTTTCATTATCATACCCTTTATCCTTGCTGAATCGAAGCAGCTGCAAGATGATTCTGAAGTTCAGGAATTATTTGCGCAAGGCCCGGCAAATCAGATTCGATAGCAACTCAAGCTGATGTGCCGTTTCCATGTTCAGCCACATATAGCCATAAATCGGCGTTTCTACGACCTTCAGGTCATGGTGGCTATCGAGCAACTGGCGCAACTCTTCCACAGCATCGTTCAATTTTTCCGTATTGGCAAAAACCGGCTGCGGATTACCTTCATACAGCGCATGAACAAGGCTCAGCACTATTTGCTGCATCATGTGCTGTGTATCACGCAGTTTTTGCGCGTTCAATAACACGAAATGACTGGGACGCGTGGCCCAGTAGGCATTGATTTGCAGCTCCAGCATACAAACCAGATTACGATTAATAGTCTGGATACCTTCATATATCGATTTTGGAATGCGGGTTTCTTTGCTGGCTGGTGCAATCAGCCCTCGCATTTTCACGGCATCGGTCAGGAGTTTTTGCAGATGGCTTTCCAGTCGTGGGCGTTCAAGTAAGTTCGGTGAGAATGCAGATTGATAGACCCGATTATACTCGGTCAGACTTTTCGCCAGTTGAATGCGCCAGTGGATGAACGCACGTTGCGGCCAGATACCGGTAAACAACATTGCCAGTAAAGAGCCGAGGATCACATCGCCACTTCGCCATAATGCCGTATCAATTTCACCTGTTGGGGAACCAACAACAATTGCCAGCGTCACACCAATCAATAAACCTTGATACGGTTTCTTGCCGAGTGCCAGCCAGCCACAAAGAAACATGGCAGCCGCGCACCAGACTAACATCAGCGGTAAAGAGATTAACTCCAGTCGCAGAGCAATAAGACCTAAAATCGAGCCAAACACCGTACCGCCAATACGTTCAAACGCACGAGGGACAACGTTACCCCAGAACGAAATTGGCCCCATGATCACCACCATAGTGACCAACGGCCAGGTGCTTTCCGGAATAGTAAACAGGCGAATGATGAGAAAGGTGAGCAAGAACGCCAGCGCAACACGAGTACCATGAACAATGCGGTAATGACGGTAGACTCGAATTTCGAACGGGCTTAAGGACTTATCGGCACGCACGCGGGCACTCCGTGAAAGAGGGAAAAAACGATCATAATGCAATCTGACAAACCAGGTGCAATAACGCTATGTAACAAATCTGTCCGGCAAACCGGGAATAGCGGACGTTCCCGGTTTGGTTGTCAGAAAACTGAAGACGGATCTTACTCTTTTACATAACGAAAAACAGCGTGGCAATCAGGTTAACCTCTGACCCGACGTCATTTATCAGCGCCGTTTTGGCTGCACCGCGACATACATTTCGATATCCCAATAACCATCTTGCGCGCCATTGTTCAGATAAACCTCAAAACAGGGTTTTGGTAACATTTCGTAAGCACTGTCCTGCAAGAGGCTGTTAAAGAACTGATACCAGGGTTTCGCAAAATCATCCCCCTCTACGCGGGCTACCGCCACCGCATACTGACCACCCGAAATTTCTGTCAGGATGACGCCCTCACTGTTTTCGGGAAGTGTGAAACTATCTGCCACCGAAACTACGGTGTCACAACGTAACTTTTCGGCAGGTGTTTCATCTGGATTATCGTAATAGACCGCCACCCACTCCTTCGGAACAATATTTTTGTTATCAACCCACATCATCAACTGCTCAAAACCTTGCTTTACCGTTTGTTCCCACGGGCCAACGAGATGGAAACCTGCAACGGTACGTTTATCTTCCTGTTTAATCTCGTAGTTCATGACGCCTCCACTTACACTGGTTTTATATACAGCATGATTTGTAATATAAAAACCACAAGGAATGAGTGTTGATTATGCGAGCAGACTCGCACTCCTGCCAGTCTGCGGCGTAAGAAAGGTCAGGCTTTATGCTCGAAATAATCACTCAGCCGGGAAAACATACCGCCTTTTCCGACAGATTCCAGGGTGACCAGCGGCCAGTGCGCCACCGGTTTATCGCGGTCATAAAGTTCAATTTCCCCTACCCGCTTATGGGCGCTAATTGGCGCGGTCAGTTCTTTACCATCAAGGGTGTATTTTGCTTTGATATTAGGAATCTCCGCTTTTGGCAGCACCATCCAGAACTCTTGTTCCGTTCCCAGAGCGATGTTTTCTTTATCGCCATACCAGATTCGTTCTGTGCCAACCTTTTTCCCCCGGTGTAAAATTTGCACCGTAGTAAAGTTCTGTTGCCCCCAACGCAACAGTTTCCTGGCTTCTTCTTCGCGACCTTTTGCGCTGTCAGCCCCCATCACCACCGCAATGAGACGACGCTGACCATCCACCGCCGACGCAATGAGATTAAACCCGGCACCAGAAGTATGCCCGGTTTTCAGGCCGTCAACATTCATGGTCTTATCCCACAATAATCCGTTACGGTTTTGCTGGGTGATACCGTTCCAGGTGAGGCTTTTTTCGCTGTACATATGATAAAACTCAGGCTCGCCGTGGATGATAGCGCGAGAAAGGACGGCTAAATCATAGGCCGAACTGTGCTGACCGGGTGCATCCAGACCATGCACTGTTTCAAAATGCGTATCCTGAAGATGTAACTTCTCAGCATAATTGTTCATCATGTCGACAAACTGCCGTTGCCCACCGGCAATATAATCAGCCAGTGCAACACAAGCGTCATTGCCAGAGTCCACAATTAAACCACGGCTTAAATCACGTACCGATACGCGATCGCCCTCTTTCAAAAACATCAGTGAAGAACCGACGAATACCGGATTATCTTTCGCCCATGCATCGCGCCCCACCGTAACAATATCGTCTGGCGTAATACGATGGCTATCGATTGCACGATCAACGACATAGCCAGTCATCAGCTTAGTCAGGCTGGCAGGATTGCGTTGTTGATGCTCATTACCCGCCGTGAGGATCTGACCGGTTGTGTAATCCATCAAGACCCATGATCCCGCATGAATTTGTGGAGGCTGGGGTGAAAAGGGAATATTTTCCGCCGCAAAACCAGACGATAAATTAAAAACGAACAAAGAAGCAGCAATAATAAGACGGCGTTTCAACAGCAAATCCTCAGGAGTTTCAAATAGCAGTTCTTTTTACGGAAATCCTGATGAACTGGCTGGAATAAAGTGCAAGAAAATGTGACATTTATCTCATTTTTAATCTGACATTATCAGTTGCTACTCCCTGTCAAATTGTCGCTCTAAAGCTGATTAGCACGGTGATATTTGATACTCTGACATACAGCAGAAATAACGGATTTAACCTAATGATGAATGACGGTAAGCAACAATCTACCTTTTTGTTTCACGATTATGAAACCTTTGGCACGCACCCTGCGTTAGATCGCCCTGCGCAGTTCGCTGCCATTCGCACCGATAGCGAATTCAATATCATCGGCGAACCAGAGGTTTTTTATTGCAAGCCTGCAGATGATTATTTACCCCAACCAGGAGCAGTTTTAATCACGGGTATTACCCCGCAGGAAGCGCGGGCGAAAGGAGAAAACGAAGCTGCGTTTGCCGCTCGCATTCATTCGCTTTTTACCGTACCGAAGACCTGTATTCTGGGCTACAACAATGTACGTTTCGATGACGAAGTCACACGCAACATTTTTTATCGTAATTTCTACGATCCCTATGCCTGGAGTTGGCAGCATGATAACTCTCGCTGGGATCTGCTGGACGTCATGCGCGCCTGTTATGCGCTGCGTCCGGAGGGGATCAATTGGCCTGAAAATGATGACGGTCTACCGAGTTTTCGCCTTGAACATTTAACCAAAGCGAATGGTATTGAACATAGCAATGCCCACGATGCGATGGCCGATGTGTACGCCACTATTGCGATGGCGAAACTGGTGAAAACGCGTCAGCCACGCCTGTTTGATTATCTCTACAGCCATCGCAACAAGCACAAATTGATGGCGTTGATTGATGTGCCACAGATGAAACCCCTGGTTCACGTTTCCGGTATGTTTGGTGCATGGCGTGGCAATACCAGTTGGGTTGCGCCGCTGGCATGGCATCCTGAAAATCGCAATGCCGTGATTATGGTGGATTTAGCGGGAGATATTTCGCCATTACTGGAACTGGATAGCGACACGCTGCGCGAGCGCCTGTATACCGCGAAAGCCGATCTGGGCGATAACGCCGCCGTTCCGGTTAAGCTGGTGCATATTAATAAATGTCCGGTATTAGCACAGGCGAATACGCTTCGCCCGGAAGATGCCGATCGGCTGGGCATTAATCGCCAGCATTGTCTCGATAACCTGAAAATTCTGCGTGAAAATCCGCAAGTGCGTGAAAAAGTGGTGGCGATATTCGCTGAAGCCGAACCATTTACGCCTTCAGATAACGTGGATGCCCAACTTTATAACGGCTTTTTCAGCGACGCCGATCGCGCGGCAATGAAAATTGTACTGGAAACCGAGCCGCGTAATTTACCGGCACTGGATATCACCTTTGTCGATAAGCGCATTGAGAAGCTGTTGTTCAATTATCGTGCGCGTAACTTCCCAGGAACGCTGGACTACGCCGAACAGCAACGCTGGCTGGAGCACCGTCGTCAGGTCTTCACGCCAGAGTTTTTGCAAGATTATGCTGATGAATTGCAAATGCTGGCACAACAATATGCCGATGATAAAGAGAAAGTGGCGCTGTTAAAGGCGCTTTGGCAGTACGCAGAAGAGATCGTCTGAAAAGAAAAAACCGGAGCGATAAACTCCGGTTTTTAGTGACTTACCGGATGGTTATACCATCCGGCTTGTAAGATTATGCAACGTCTTCGTATTGCGGAACCGGGTTACGGAAACTCTTGGTTACGCAAGCCAGGTAAATCAGACCGATTGCCGCCCAGATCAGACCCAGAACCATTGAGCTTTCTTCCAGGTTCACCCACAGCGCACCTACAGTCAGAGCACCACACATCGGCAGGAACAGATACTGGAAGTGATCTTTCAGCGTTTTGTTACGCTTCTCACGGATCCAGAACTGCGAAATGACCGACAGGTTAACGAAGGTAAATGCTACCAGCGCACCAAAGTTAATCAGCGCCGTTGCCATCACCAGGTCAAAGTTGATTGCCAGCAGAGCAATCGCGCCAACCAGGATAATGTTCATTGCCGGGGTACGCCATTTCGGGTGTACATAACCGAAGAAGCTTTTCGGGAACACGCCGTCACGACCCATTACGTACATCAGACGCGCTACGCCTGCATGTGCCGCCATACCGGACGCCAGTACGGTAATGGTGGAGAAGATCAGCGCGCCGACCTGGAACGCTTTACCCGCAACGTACAGCATGATTTCAGGCTGTGACGCATCCGGATCTTTAAAGCGAGAGATATCCGGGAAGTACAGCTGCAGGAAGTAAGTTGCAAAGATGAAGATCATGCCGCCAATCAGCGCGGTCAGGAAAATCGCACGCGGGATCACGCGCTCTGCATCTTTGGTTTCTTCCGACAGGTTGCTGATGCCGTCAAAACCGGTAAAGGAGAAGCACAGGATCGTCGCACCGGTAATCATCGGGATAACATGCGCATCACCAGACCAGAACGGACGGGTGCTCGCCAGCGTACCCGCGCCTTCACCTTCAAATACGCCGTAAACTACCATGCCCAAAATTACCGCGATCAGCACAACCTGCAACACTACGATTACCGTGTTGAAGTTCGCTACGGATTTCAGACTACGCAGGTTAAAGGCGGTCATAAAGGCCACCAACGCCACCACAAACATCCACGATGGGATGGAAGGCACCAGGGCTTCAAAATAAATTTTCGCCAACAGAATGTTGATCATCGGCGCGAACAAATAGTCGAGCAGAGAAGACCAACCCACCATAAAGCCAACGGTCGGGCTGATGGATTTCTGGGCGTAAGTGTATGCAGAGCCAGCAGAAGGATAGCGGCGAACCAGCTTCCCGTAGCTCAGAGCCGTAAACAGGATCGCAATTAATGCGAACGCATAGGCTGTCGGCACATGACCATCCGTGAGGCCTGAAACGATACCAAAAGTATCAAACAGCGTCATCGGCTGCATATAGGCAAGACCCATCATTACAACCGGAACTAACGTAAGCGTTTTACGCAATTCCACGCGAGAGGTGTTTGGAGTAACGTTATGCGACATGGTCATTCTCCTTTACGGTGAAAACCGTCGCGTAAGCAAAAAATTGCCCCATTTTTTTGGATTCCTCAGCGACAACAACTGTCGATTTTTAGTAAATATCTATCCGGTACGAAGCCCGGCCTCTTGGTATGAATGATTGGTTTGAAGCAAAAAATAACCGACGCGGATAAAACGTCGGTTTTTAGTCATTTTTTGACAGCGGCGCATTGTGCCTAAATGGGGGGTAAATGACAAGAGAATGAGAGGCTTGTCATAAAATTTTTGATTTAAATGGCTGATTTTCCGTCATCAGATTTTGCATAAACTCCAGCAATCGCACTATTTGCTAAAATCTCATCCCGCCACCATGCGCTGGCAAGCCCTGCGGTCTGTTCGTTCCAGCCAATCCAGACCGGTTCAAAAAGAGTTTGGGCGACCACTTTCTTCTCAATTAACGCGCCACTATCGAGAAAACGTTGCGCCAGATAGCGGGGTAAATAGCCACAACCAAGACCGCTTATTTGTAGCTCCAGTTTGGTTTTAAAATCGAATACGGTTATGGCTTCTTGTTCATCGAGAAGTTGCGAGGCCGTAGAAGCGCCTGCCTGCGCAGTATCACCCACCACAATCGCCCGATACCGCTTAATGATACGACGGTTTAACGGTTCTTCTTCCTGGGCTAGCGGATGATGAGGCGCTACCGCAAAAACTTGTTCCAGATCGCCCAACCGCGAGAAACCAAACTCACTGGAAGACGGTGGCTCATGCATCGCGCCAACAATAATATCCGCTCGCCCCTGAGTCAGGGCATCCCAGGAACCACCGAGTACACCATTGACAAACTTCAGGCGCGTCACGCTATGATGTTGATAAAAGGCTTCAATGAGTGGCGCAAGCAGGGAAAAAGGAAACGTATCATCTACCCCAATCACCAACTCGTTTTCCCAGCCTTCATGAAGTTTGATAGCCTGCTTTTCCAGTTCTCGCACGGTATGGAGAACTTCCCGCCCTTTCTCTAATAACATTTTTCCGGTACGGGTGAATTTAGCGCGGTGACCGCTGCGATCGAGTAATTGAATATTAAGGTCGCTTTCCAGCTTATGAACGGTATAACTCAGAGCGGACGGCGTCTTGTAGAGTTTGGCCGACGCCGCCGCAAAACTGCCTTCTTTTTCTAAGGCATCGAGGATCATCAACACATCCAGCAGTGGTTTCATACACGCCCCCTTGCAGTGTATGCGGCGTCCTGCTGGCGTGATCGTTTACTCCAGCGGCATTACCAGCGGATCGGGATACTGGTATTCAAATCCCAGTTCATTGCAAATCCGACTGCCATCAATAATTTTACCCTTACCGCTGTCCAGACTGTTTCTGAACTGCGGGGGTTCCAGCCCCAGTAAACGAGCCATCTGTGGGTAGAAAACATTGCGCGCAGGGTGAGCTGGCGCACATATATTATAGATGTGTCCGCCTTTAGGTGCCTGTAACAACAGGGTGATAGCGCCAATAACATCTTCCTGGTGGACTAAATTAACACCGTGTTCACCGTCAGGCGCGGTTTTTCCGGCAAAGAAGCGTCCGGGATGGCGCCCTGGTCCGACCAGCCCCGCAAGACGCAGAATATCGACCGAAGTACCGGGTAAATTGTGCAGCCAGTCTTCGAGTTCTTCTAATACTCGTCCACTGTTGGTCACCGGATTACGCGGGGTAGTTTCTTTCACAGTGCCTTGTGCATCGCCATAGACAGACGTTGAGCTGGTAAAAATAATGCGAGGAATACGATGAGCCAGCGCGCTATCCACCAGCTCTTGCACAGCTTGTAAATAGAACTCATCGCCGGGGCCACTGCGACGTGCAGGAAGCGTAATGACCAGCGCATCGGCATCCATCAGGGCATCCAGATCGTCAGAATCACAAACTAACTCAGGCTCCATGCGAAGCAGATAGCTATCAATCCCGCTCATTCGGGCCGCTTCGACGCCATCTTGTGTGGTTTTACTCCCGGTGACCTGCCAGCCTCGCGCTGAAAGTGACATCGCCAGCGGCATACCTAACCACCCTAACCCGACAATTGCGACCTTTTTCATCCGTTTTCTCCTGATACACCTTAGATCTATAAGGCTACGCTAGCGTATCAAAACTGACAATTCATTCTATGAATGAAATCGAAACTGTTAGCAAATATACAATTGCCTGATGCGCTCCGCTTATCAGTCCTACAAAAACATCAATATATTGAATTTAGGCAACATTTGTAGACCAGATAAGGCATTCACGCCGCATCCGGCAGGAACAAAGCCCACTTTAGTTACAGAACACAATGTTCTTGAGGGTTTTAAAGACATATTTTCACGATTACTTTTTTAACGTAGCCACTCCTGGCCCCCTCCTTTCCCCGCTCATTCATTAAACAAATCCATCGCCATAAAATATATAAAAAAGCCCTTGCTTTCTAACGTGAAAGTGGTTTAGGTTAAAAGGCATCAGTTGAATAAACATTCACAGAGAATTTTATGACACGCGTTCAATTTAAACACCACCATCATCACCATCATCCTGACTAGTCTTTCAGGCGATGTGTGCTGGAAGACATTCAGATCTTCCAGTGGTGCATGAACGCATGAGAAAGCCCCCGGAAGATCGCCTTCCGGGGGCTTTTTTATTGCGTGGTTGATACCGATTCAGACAGGTTTAAAGAGGAAGAAGAAAATGACAGACAACACTCGTTTACGCATAGCTATGCAGAAATCCGGCCGTTTAAGTGATGACTCGCGCGAATTACTGGCGCGCTGTGGCATTAAAATTAATCTTCACACCCAGCGCCTGATCGCAATGGCTGAAAACATGCCGATTGATATTCTGCGCGTGCGTGACGACGACATTCCCGGTCTGGTAATGGACGGCGTAGTAGACCTTGGGATTATCGGCGAAAACGTGCTGGAAGAAGAACTGCTTAACCGCCGCGCCCAGGGTGAAGATCCGCGCTACTTTACCCTGCGTCGTCTGGATTTCGGCGGCTGCCGCCTTTCGCTGGCAACGCCGGTTGATGAAGCCTGGGACGGCCCGCTCTCCTTAAACGGTAAACGTATTGCCACCTCTTATCCTCACCTGCTCAAACGTTATCTCGACCAGAAAGGTATCTCTTTTAAATCCTGCTTACTGAACGGTTCTGTCGAAGTCGCCCCGCGCGCCGGACTGGCGGATGCGATTTGCGATCTGGTTTCCACCGGTGCCACGCTGGAAGCCAACGGCCTGCGCGAAGTCGAAGTTATCTACCGCTCGAAAGCCTGCCTGATCCAGCGCGATGGCGAAATGGAAGAATCCAAACAGCAACTGATCGACAAACTGCTAACCCGTATTCAGGGCGTGATCCAGGCGCGCGAATCGAAATACATCATGATGCACGCACCGACCGAACGTCTGGATGACGTCATCGCCCTGCTACCTGGCGCAGAACGCCCGACTATTCTGCCGCTGGCGGGTGACCAACAGCGCGTAGCAATGCACATGGTTAGTAGCGAAACCCTGTTCTGGGAAACCATGGAAAAACTGAAGGAACTGGGCGCCAGCTCGATTCTGGTTCTGCCAATTGAGAAGATGATGGAGTAATAGCCATGAGCTTTAACACAATCATTGACTGGAATAGCTGTACTGCGGAGCAAAAACGCCAACTGTTAATGCGCCCGGCGATCTCCGCCTCTGAAAGCATCACCCGTACCGTCCGTGAAATTTTAGATAACGTGAAAACTCGCGGCGATGACGCCTTACGGGAATACAGCGCGAAGTTTGATAAAACCACGGTTACCGCGCTGAAAGTAACTACTGAGGAAATTGCCGCAGCCTGCGAACGCCTGAGCGACGACCTGAAACAGGCGATGGCTGTGGCAGTAAAGAATATTGAAACCTTCCACACTGCGCAAAAACTGCCTCCGGTAGATGTCGAGACTCAACCAGGCGTGCGTTGCCAGCAGGTCACGCGCCCGGTGGCTTCGGTTGGTTTGTATATTCCTGGCGGCTCCGCCCCGCTTTTCTCAACCGTATTAATGCTGGCGACTCCGGCGCGTATTGCGGGTTGCAATAAAGTCGTGCTGTGCTCACCGCCGCCGATTGCCGATGAGATCCTCTACGCAGCGCAGCTGTGCGGCGTACAAGAAGTGTTTAACGTCGGTGGCGCGCAGGCCATTGCCGCACTGGCGTTTGGTACTGAATCCGTGCCAAAAGTGGACAAAATCTTCGGGCCGGGTAACGCCTTTGTCACCGAAGCAAAACGTCAGGTTAGCCAGCGTCTGGACGGTGCGGCGATCGATATGCCCGCAGGCCCGTCGGAAGTGCTGGTCATTGCCGACAGCGGCGCAACACCGGATTTTGTCGCTTCTGATTTACTCTCCCAGGCAGAACACGGCCCGGATTCACAGGTGATTTTGCTGACGCCCGATGCTGATATGGCGCGTCGCGTTGCCGAAGCCGTCGAACGTCAGTTGGCAGAACTGCCGCGTGCCGAAACCGCACGTCAGGCACTGAGCGCCAGTCGCCTGATCGTGACCAACGATTTAGCGCAGTGCATAGAGATCTCCAACCAGTACGGCCCGGAGCACCTGATCATTCAGACCCGCAACGCCCGTGAACTGGTCGATAGCATCACCAGTGCCGGTTCGGTATTTCTTGGTGACTGGTCACCGGAATCGGCGGGCGACTACGCCTCCGGCACCAATCACGTGCTACCGACTTACGGTTATACCGCCACCTGTTCCAGCCTCGGCCTGGCGGATTTCCAGAAGCGTATGACCGTGCAAGAACTGTCAAAAGAAGGGTTTTCCGCGCTAGCTTCGACCATTGAAACGCTGGCCGCCGCCGAGCGCCTGACCGCCCACAAAAATGCCGTTACTTTGCGTGTTAACGCCCTTAAGGAGCAAGCATGAGCACCGTGACTATTACCGATTTAGCGCGTGAAAATGTTCGCAACCTGACGCCGTATCAGTCGGCACGTCGTCTGGGTGGTAACGGCGATGTCTGGCTGAACGCCAACGAATATCCCACAGCCGTCGAGTTTCAGCTAACACAGCAAACGCTCAACCGCTACCCGGAATGTCAGCCGAAAGCGGTCATTGAAAATTATGCGCAGTATGCAGGCGTGAAACCGGAGCAGGTGCTGGTCAGCCGTGGCGCGGACGAAGGTATTGAACTGCTGATTCGCGCTTTTTGTGAACCAGGGAAAGACGCCATTCTCTATTGCCCGCCAACTTACGGCATGTACAGCGTCAGCGCCGAAACCATTGGCGTCGAGTGCCGTACCGTACCTACGCTGGAAAACTGGCAACTGGACTTGCAGGGGATTTCCGACAAGCTGGACGGCGTGAAAGTGGTCTACGTTTGCAGCCCCAACAACCCAACCGGGCAACTGATCAACCCGCAGGATTTTCGCACGTTGCTGGAGTTAACGCGCGGTAAAGCCATTGTGGTCGCCGATGAAGCTTATATTGAATTTTGCCCACAGGCATCGTTGGCTGGCTGGTTGGCGGAATATCCGCACCTGGCTATTTTGCGCACCCTTTCGAAAGCCTTCGCTCTGGCGGGTCTTCGTTGCGGGTTTACGCTGGCAAACGAAGAAGTCATCAACCTGTTAATGAAAGTGATCGCCCCCTACCCGCTCTCGACGCCGGTTGCCGACATTGCCGCACAGGCGTTAAGTCCGCAGGGAATCGTCGCCATGCGCGAACGGGTGGCGCAAATTATTGCAGAACGCGAATACCTGATTGCCGCGCTAAAAGAAATTCCCTGCGTGGAGCAGGTTTTCGACTCCGAAACCAACTACATTCTGGCGCGCTTTAAAGCCTCCAGCGCGGTGTTTAAATCTTTGTGGGATCAGGGCATTATCTTACGTGATCAGAATAAACAACCCTCTTTAAGCGGCTGCCTGCGAATTACCGTCGGAACCCGTGAAGAAAGCCAGCGCGTCATTGACGCCTTACGTGCGGAGCAAGTTTGATGAGTCAGAAGTATCTTTTTATCGATCGCGATGGAACCCTGATTAGCGAGCCGCCGAGTGATTTTCAGGTGGACCGTTTTGACAAACTCGCCTTTGAACCAGGCGTGATCCCGGAACTGCTGAAGCTGCAAAAAGCGGGCTATAAACTGGTGATGATCACCAACCAGGATGGTCTGGGGACGCAAAGTTTCCCGCAGGCGGATTTCGATGGCCCGCACAACCTGATGATGCAGATCTTCACCTCACAAGGCGTTCAGTTTGATGAAGTGCTGATTTGTCCACACCTGCCCGCAGATGAGTGCGACTGCCGTAAACCGAAAGTAAAACTGGTGGAGCGTTACCTGGCTGAACAAGCAATGGATCGTGCCAACAGTTATGTGATTGGCGATCGCGCGACCGATATTCAACTCGCAGAAAACATGGGCATTAATGGTTTACGCTACAACCGCGAAACCCTGAACTGGCCGATGATTGGCGAGCAACTCACCAAACGTGATCGTTACGCTCACGTGGTACGCAACACCAAAGAGACGCAGATTGACGTTCAGGTGTGGCTGGATCGCGAAGGCGGCAGCAAAATTAACACCGGCGTTGGCTTCTTTGATCACATGCTGGATCAGATCGCCACCCACGGCGGCTTCCGTATGGAAATCAACGTCAAAGGCGACCTCTATATTGACGATCACCACACCGTCGAAGATACCGGCCTGGCGCTGGGCGAAGCGTTAAAAATCGCCCTCGGCGACAAACGCGGTATTTGCCGCTTCGGTTTTGTGCTGCCGATGGACGAATGCCTTGCCCGCTGCGCGCTGGATATCTCTGGTCGCCCACACCTGGAATATAAAGCCGAATTTACCTACCAGCGCGTGGGCGATCTCAGCACTGAAATGATCGAGCACTTCTTCCGTTCACTCTCTTACACCATGGGCGTGACCCTGCACCTGAAAACCAAAGGTAAAAACGATCATCACCGTGTAGAGAGCTTGTTCAAAGCCTTTGGTCGCACCCTGCGCCAGGCCATCCGCGTGGAAGGCGACACCTTACCCTCGTCGAAAGGAGTGTTGTAATGAACGTGGTGATCCTTGATACCGGCTGCGCCAACCTGAACTCGGTGAAGTCTGCTATTGCGCGTCACGGCTATGAACCGAAAGTCAGCCGTGACCCGGACGTAGTGTTGCTGGCCGATAAACTGTTTTTACCCGGCGTCGGCACAGCACAAGCGGCGATGGATCAGGTGCGTGAGCGTGAACTGTTTGATCTCATCAAAGCCTGTACTCAACCGGTGTTGGGCATCTGCTTAGGGATGCAACTGCTGGGACGACGCAGCGAAGAGAGCAACGGCGTCGATTTGCTGGGCATCATCGACGAGGATGTGCCGAAAATGACCGACTTTGGTCTGCCGCTGCCGCATATGGGCTGGAATCGCGTTTACCCGCAGACGGGCAACCGTCTGTTTCAGGGAATTGAAGACGGCGCTTACTTTTACTTTGTTCACAGCTACGCGATGCCGGTCAATCCGTGGACCATCGCCCAATGTAATTACGGCGAACCGTTCACCGCTGCGGTGCAAAAAGATAACTTCTACGGCGTGCAGTTCCACCCGGAGCGTTCTGGTGCCGCTGGCGCTAAGTTGCTGAAAAACTTCCTGGAGATGTAATGATTATTCCGGCATTAGATTTAATCGACGGCACCGTGGTGCGTCTCCATCAGGGCGATTACGGCAAGCAGCGTGATTACGGTAACGACCCGCTGCCACGCTTACAGGATTACGCCGCGCAGGGTGCCGAAGTGCTGCATCTGGTGGATCTGACCGGGGCAAAAGATCCGGCTAAACGCCAAATCCCCCTGATTAAAACGCTGGTCGCGGGCGTTAACGTTCCGGTGCAGGTTGGCGGCGGCGTGCGTAGCGAAGAAGACGTGGCAGCATTACTGGACGCAGGCGTTGCCCGCGTGGTCGTCGGCTCCACTGCGGTAAAATCACCTGACGTGGTGAAAGGATGGTTTGAACGCTTCGGTGCCGATGCGCTGGTGCTGGCGCTGGATGTACGCATTGACGAGCAAGGCAACAAACAGGTGGCAGTGAGCGGCTGGCAAGAAAACTCGGGCGTTTCACTGGAACAACTGGTGGAAACCTATCTGCCCGTCGGCCTGAAACATGTACTGTGTACCGATATCTCGCGCGACGGCACGCTGACAGGTTCTAACGTCTCTTTATATGAAGAAGTGTGCGCCAGATATCCGCAGGTGGCATTTCAGTCCTCCGGCGGCATTGGCGACATTGATGATGTCGCGGCTCTGCGTGGTACTGGTGTGCGCGGCGTAATAGTTGGTCGGGCATTACTGGAAGGTAAATTTACCGTGAAGGAGGCCATCGCATGTTGGCAAAACGCATAATTCCGTGTCTCGACGTTCGTGATGGTCAGGTGGTGAAAGGCGTACAGTTTCGCAACCATGAAATCATTGGCGATATTGTACCGCTGGCAAAACGCTACGCCGAAGAAGGCGCTGACGAACTGGTGTTCTACGATATTACCGCCTCCAGCGATGGACGTGTGGTAGATAAAAGCTGGGTATCTCGCGTGGCGGAAGTGATCGATATTCCCTTCTGCGTTGCTGGCGGGATTAAGTCTCTGGATGACGCTGCGAAAATTCTTTCCTTTGGCGCTGATAAAATCTCCATCAACTCCCCTGCGCTGGCGGACCCGACATTAATTACTCGTCTGGCCGATCGCTTTGGCGTGCAGTGTATTGTGGTCGGCATTGACACCTGGTACGACGCCGAAACCGGTAAATATCATGTGAATCAATATACCGGCGATGAAAGCCGCACCCGCGTTACCCAGTGGGAAACGCTCGACTGGGTACAGGAAGTGCAAAAACGCGGTGCCGGAGAAATCGTTCTTAATATGATGAATCAGGATGGCGTGCGTAACGGTTACGATCTCGAGCAGCTGAAAAAAGTGCGTGAAGTTTGCCACGTCCCGCTGATTGCCTCCGGTGGCGCGGGCACTATGGAACACTTCCTCGAAGCCTTCCGCGATGCCGACGTTGACGGCGCGCTGGCTGCTTCCGTATTCCACAAACAAATAATCAATATTGGTGAATTAAAAGCGTACCTGGCAACACAGGGCGTGGAGATCAGGATATGTTAACAGAACAACAACGTCGCGAACTGGACTGGGAAAAAACCGACGGGATGATGCCGGTAATTGTGCAACACGCGGTATCCGGCGAAGTGTTAATGCTGGGCTACATGAACCCGGAAGCTCTGGATAAAACCATAGAAAGCGGCAAAGTTACCTTCTTCTCGCGCACTAAACAGCGACTGTGGACCAAAGGCGAAACGTCAGGCAATTTCCTCAACGTAGTGAGCATTGCGCCGGACTGCGACAACGACACACTACTGGTGCTGGCGAATCCCATCGGCCCAACCTGCCACAAAGGCACCAACAGCTGCTTCGGCGACACCGCTCACCAGTGGCTGTTCCTGTATCAACTGGAACAACTGCTCGCCGAGCGCAAATCTGCCGATCCGGAAACCTCCTACACTGCCAAACTGTATGCCAGTGGCACCAAGCGTATCGCACAGAAAGTGGGTGAAGAAGGTGTGGAAACCGCACTGGCAGCAACGGTACATGACCGCTTTGAGCTGACCAACGAGGCATCGGATTTGATGTATCACCTGCTGGTGCTGTTGCAGGATCAGGATCTGGATTTAACGACGGTGATTGAGAACTTACGCAAGCGGCATCAGTGAATTGGGGCTGACTGGATGTAATGTTGCCATCGCATCGGCAACAAAAAACGGGCACGGTGTCATCACCCTGCCCGTTTTCTTTAAAGCTAAAAAGATTATTTCGCGTTGTAATTGCGCAGCGCATTACGCCCAAGCACAATCCCCGCGCCAACCATACCACCCAACAGCACAGCCAGAATCAAGGTGATGGCCTTTTTCGGGCTATCGCGACGAATTGGCAGTGTGGGTTTCATAACGTAACGGTAGGCATGAATATCAAGATCATCAACCTTCAGACTTTCGATATCTAGCAGGTTTTGACGAGTCTGATAGTAGCCAGGCGAGAAAACCAGCGGACGGGTCGCTTCATGCTTGATCATCGACTCCAGCGCATCACTTCCCAGAAGGAACAACGTATCCTGCGTTACGTCTTCGGTCTGTTGAATTTGCGGCTTTGCCAACTGCGCCTGATTCGCATATTGCAACGCTTCCTGAATCTGGCGGATACGCAGATCTTTTTGCTCCTGCGCCACCACTTCCTGCGTTTTCAAAGAGTCTTTCAGGTTTTTCATACCCAAAGCAATATTATCTTTCAGGTCCTTTTCCAGCTCTTTATTCACCTGGTCATCAACCTGTTGAATATATTCAGCCAGCTTCTTCTGTGCGTCCGCCGCAGTCTGCCCGACATAAGAAACAGCTAACGGTAACGGCTGGTTTTTAACAGAAGGCTCAATGGTCAGTTTTTCTGGTTCTTCCTGATTATCCAGCGTTTCAGCTAATGCAGAGAAGGCAGAACTGAAGCGACCAATTAACGCCTCCTGTAAATCCGACACTTTCGGTGCAGCCGGACCATAGATAACATTCATGGCATTGTTATAACCAGCAATTTGCCCCACATCTGGCTGAGTAATAATGGCTGTCGACGTCCATTTCTCTTTCGCTACCGCCAGATATCCGATAGCCAGAGCGATTGCCACAATAACAGTGATGAAGATGGTCACCTTCCCACGCCACAACTGCATCAGTAAATCAATTAAATCAATCTGTTCCGGGTCATGGTTATGCCCAGGAATATTATTATTTTCAACTCTCATCATTACCCTAACAGACGGAAAATTTCAGGTCGCCATAGTTTAGCGATAATTTGCATGAATGCTATAGGAGTAACAATAAAAATACTGAATTAATCCACAAACATTAAATGACGTGCGTACAGAAAACCATCATGATAACAATAGGTTAGTCACTACCGAAAAGATCACGGGTATAGACCTTATTTGCTACATCCTTAAGCTCTTCAGACATACGATTAGAAATGATGACATCAGCCTGTTGCTTAAACGTTGTGAGGTCACGTTCCAGTCGCGAGTTGAAGAACGATTCTTCCTTCATCACTGGTTCATAAATGATAACTTCAACACCCTTAGCTTTGATCCGCTTCATAATCCCCTGAATGGACGAAGCGCGGAAGTTATCCGAACCACTCTTCATAATCAGACGATATATTCCAACTACTTTAGGTTTGCGCGACAAGATAGCATCAGCGATGAAGTCTTTCCGGGTACGATTAGCCTCAACGATGGCGGAGATAATATTATTGGGAACAGACTGATAGTTTGCCAACAGCTGCTTAGTATCTTTCGGTAGACAGTAGCCACCGTAACCAAATGATGGATTGTTGTAGTGGTTGCCGATGCGCGGATCAAGACAAACGCCTTCAATAATTTGACGGGTGTTCAATCCTAAACTTTCTGCATAACTATCCAGTTCGTTAAAGTACGCCACACGCATCGCGAGATAGGTATTAGCAAAAAGTTTAATTGCTTCAGCTTCTGTTGAATCAGTAAACAGGGTCGGAATATTTTGTTTGATTGCCCCTTCTTGTAATAACGCGGCAAAACGCTCTGCACGTTCAGAACGTTCGCCGATCACGATACGAGAAGGATGAAGATTATCGTAAAGGGCTTTACCTTCGCGAAGGAATTCGGGGGAGAAAATAATATTTTCGGTGTGGTATTTCTTATGCATAGCGGCGGTAAAACCTACCGGAACCGTGGATTTGATAACCATTACCGCCTGGGGATTTATCTCTGTTACATCTTTAATTACTGATTCTACGCTGGATGTATTGAAATAATTAGTTTTAGGATCATAGTCAGTCGGAGTTGCGATAATCACATAATCTGTATTCCGGTAGGCTTCATTTTTATCTAAAGTGGCATTAAAGCATATTTTATCTGATTGCAAATACTGCTGAATCTCCTTGTCAACAATAGGAGATATCCTATCATTCAGCATTGCGACGCGTGCTGGTAAAATATCTAATGCTACAACCTCATGATTTTGTGCGATTAAAAGCCCATTTGAAAGGCCTACATAACCAGTACCGGAAATGGTGATTTTCATTTCATGCTCTCAGAATTAACTTAACTATGAATCATGATGTTTTTAGCATCCTGATAAGAGTTAAAAGTTTTAACGCTACGATGATGACTGGTCAACGCAACGAAAAACAATTCAGATTTTCTTTATAAGGATAGCTAATATTTATTAAGTTAATATTAAGCAATGAAATTTAGTCTATAAGATTTATGGCAAAAAAAAGCCCAGCGATAAATGCCGGGCCTTAGTTTATTACTGATTAAATCAGATTAATCCAACCATTCGGTGTGGAATACACCTTCTTTATCAATGCGTTTATAAGTATGCGCACCGAAATAGTCACGCTGTGCCTGGATCAGATTCGCAGGCAGTACCGCAGCACGGTAGCTGTCGTAATAGGCAACCGCAGCGGCGAAGGTCGGAACCGGGATACCGTTCTGTACCGCATAGGCTACTACATCACGCAGAGCTTGCTGGTAATCGTCGGCGATTTTCTTGAAGTACGGCGCTAACAGCAAGTTAGCGATCTTCGGATTTTCAGCGTAAGCATCAGTGATTTTCTGCAGGAACTGAGCGCGGATGATACAGCCAGCACGGAAGATCTTCGCGATTTCACCATAGTTCAGATCCCAGTTGTACTCTTCAGACGCGGCACGTAGCTGTGAGAAGCCCTGAGCGTAAGAAACAATCTTACCCAGATAAAGCGCACGACGAACTTTCTCAATGAATTCAGCTTTGTCGCCTGCAGGTTGTGCTTGCGGGCCGGACAGTACTTTAGACGCCGCAACACGCTGCTCTTTGAGAGAAGAGATGTAACGAGCAAACACTGATTCAGTGATCAGTGACAGAGGCTCACCGAGATCCAGTGCGCTCTGGCTGGTCCACTTACCAGTACCTTTGTTAGCTGCCTCATCCAGAATCACATCGACCAGGTAGTTACCGTCTTCATCTTTTTTAGTGAAGATATCTTTAGTGATGTCGATCAGGTAGCTGCTCAGCTCACCGTTATTCCACTCGGTGAAAGTATGAGCCAGTTCTTCGTTGGAAAGGTTCAGGCCACCTTTCAGCAGAGAATAGGCTTCCGCAATCAGCTGCATATCGCCGTATTCAATACCGTTGTGAACCATTTTTACGTAGTGACCTGCACCATCGGCACCAATATAGGTAACACACGGTTCGCCATCTTCAGCTACGGCAGCAATTTTGGTGAGGATTGGCGCAACCAGTTCATAGGCTTCTTTCTGACCACCAGGCATGATGGAAGGCCCTTTCAGCGCGCCCTCTTCTCCACCGGAAACACCAGTACCGATGAAATTAAAACCTTCTGCGGAAAGCTCACGGTTGCGACGAATGGTGTCCTGGAAGAAAGTATTACCACCATCAATGATGATGTCGCCTTTATCGAGGTATGGTTTCAGGGAATCAATAGCAGCATCCGTGCCTGCACCTGCTTTCACCATTAACAGGATGCGACGAGGCGTTTCAAGAGATTCAACAAACTCTTTCACCGTATAGTAAGGAACCAGTTTTTTGCCTGGATTTTCAGCAATCACTTCTTCCGTCTTCTCACGGGAACGGTTGAAAATAGAGACGGTATAACCACGGCTTTCGATGTTGAGCGCAAGGTTGCGCCCCATCACTGCCATACCGACGACGCCAATCTGTTGCTTTGACATTGTTTACTCCTGTCAGGGGTGGTCACCGCGGGGTTGCGCGGCTTGAAATATGAAACAGATGTTAACTCAAGTTACATATATGTGTGTAGTGCTGTATATCATAGTCATCCCAACAAACTGTTTATATCTGTTGGTTGTTAAGTGTTGAGCATACCCTCGTTTGCATACATTGTTACATAAGATTATGTCAGTTACGTAAAAGAACAATATTACTTAATACTGTATTGACATATGTTTTCGCCTGACTCTCATCATTAGCTTCAGTATAGCAACGAAGCTCAGGCGCATTACCTGATGGGCGAAGATGAATAACAGCACCGTTTGAAAGTGTAAATCTTGCACCATCTGTTTCATCAATATCAATGCAAGTCAGTGTTGAAAATCCCAACTTATTTAAAAAAGCATCGGGCGCTGAAATCGCATCATTAATTATTTTTTTGCTTTCAACGCTTGGGAAATCTTTTACACGATCGGACCAAGTAAAACGCTGAGGAAGACTTTCAACTAATGTTGATATTTTACCTTTACTGGCTGTCGTTAATAACATTAATACAGGTAATATCGCGTCGCGGGTTGGTAACGCCTTTAACGTTTTTCCATTAATCAACAGGTCTGATGCCAGAAGAAAACCACCATTGGCCTCAAAACCAGCAATAGCGTCGTATCGATTCTTAAGTTCTTCAAACGCAGCAATAACATACGGGGAACCGATTTTTGTACGTTGAATACATGTGAATTTGTTTGATAGCTCAACTGCGGTATTACAACTGACTGGAATCGCTAATGCCTGAATTTTTAAAGCATCAGCAGTTAGAAGTCCCAGGATATCACCTCTTAACCACTCACCTTTTTCATCTGCTACAAGCGGTCGGTCACCATCTCCATCGGTGGAGAAGATAGCGTCCAGCTTAAATTTCTCCGACCATTCACGCGCTCTTACTCGATCTTCCTCACTAACTGCCTCTGTATCAATGGGAACAAATTCATCACTTCTGCCCAAAGATACGACTTCAGCACCTAATTGACTAAATAATGGGGCATATAAATCCCTACCGGCACTAGAGTGTTCGTAAATACCGATTTTTTTGCCTTTTAGAATATTTTCATCAAATAATGACACATATCGTGCTATGTATGAATTAGCACCTTGAGAACTAGTTTCCAAATGAGGTAATGCAGTTACAGGAGAAAACGTATATTGACTATTTGCTATCGCAACTTCATCTTCTTTTGTAATTTCCCCATCTGGTCGATAGAATTTCAATCCATTGCGATCAAATGGGATATGACTTCCGGTAACCATAATGCATGGTATGCCTTTCTGCATCGAATAATATGCCAACGCTGGTGTAGGAATGACACCATGATATTCAACGTTGAACCCATGTTGTTTTATTGCATATGCGCATGCCTGTGCAATTTTATAACTACTGGGACGGTTATCGATTGCTAAGGCTACCGTATTAAAGTTAGATTTATTTTGTACAACTGAAAGGAAAGCATGGGTGAACGCAGCGCATACATCATGGGTAAAATCAACGACTAAACCGCGCGCACCACTAGTGCCGAAAGCAATGTTGCTTTGATCAATAACTTTATTAGCATTTAACATGATGATTACTTTTTAATAAATTGAGGGAGTTTTGAAAGATTTTTATACGCTAAGGCTAATGGCCAGATAATACCATTATTCCTCATAACACGAATATCTTCCATTGACTTATTAACCATTGAAGATATTGAGCGATTGCTAATTCCGCCAACACGCATCTTCACTAATACTTTAGGTAAATAAGCTACCGAAACTCGTTGTTTTAGAATATAACGCAATAATGAGTCATAATCAGCAGAAATCCGATAATCTAATGAAAAATCACCAAATTTATTATAACATTCACGTTTCATATAAAATGATGGATGAGGTGGCATCCAACCTAATTTCATTCTCACACGGCTAAACGTGCCACTTTTCCATAATCTAATACGTTTAGCCGTATCATTCTGAGAAACGTATTCCAGATCACCATAAACAGCATCACACCCCGAATTTTCAAATGTTTTTGCTATATCTGCAATAACATCATCATAAGCAAGTAAGTCATCAGAATGTAAAAATCCAATAACATCACCAGTAGCTACCTGAATACCTTTATTCAGCGCATCGTAAATACCTTTATCTGGCTCGCAAATGATTTTTGAAACTCTTGTACAATTACTTTTAATTAGCTCAATTGTATTATCGTTAGAGGCCCCATCTATAATTATATACTCTATATCTGGATGCGTTTGTTTTTCCAGAGAGAGCAATGTATCAAGCAGAGTTTTTTCACTATTATAGGTTGCTGTAATAATAGAAATCCTCATTAGTATCCAACCCCTGATGAAGAAACTCTTATAACATCATCCTCTTCCAGGTAGACACCGGATCTAACTTCAATTATTTCAAGTGAGATCTTGCCAGGATTTTCAATTGAATGTGGAACGCCAACAGGAATATATGTTGATTCATTTTCTGAAACAAGATAGGTCTTATCCTCAAGATGAACCTTAGCTGTCCCCGATACAACCACCCAATGTTCAGTACGATGATAATGGATCTGTTTAGCCGTAATGTGTCCAGGTAATACAATCACATGCTTTACCTGGAATCGTTCCCCTTCAGCAATAGTATCATGACTACCCCAAGGACGAAAAATTTCCCGATGCTGTAAATATTCTGTTCGATTATTCTTTTTAAGCTGTGCAACTATATTCTTAACTTGCTGAACTTTGTCTTTATGTGCAACCAATACAGCATCTTTCGTTTCAACGACAACCAAATCCTTTATGCCCACTGCACCAATAAGTCTATGCTGCGAATAAAGATAACTATCTGTAGCATCTTCGACCAGTACGTCACCACGAATGGCATTACCGCTTTGATCTTTTGAGCTTATTTCCCATAACGCAGACCATGACCCAACATCACTCCATTGCGCATTTAACGGAACGACGACAGCTTCAGATGTTTTTTCCATAACGGCATAATCAATTGACTCTTCAGGGCAGCAAGAAAAAGAAGAGTTATCCAAGCGGATAAAATCTAAATCTTGTGTCGAGGAAGCTAAGGATTGTTGGCAACTCTCTAAAATATCTGGGCGGAATTTTTTCAGTTCATCAATAAATACAGATGCTCTGAACATAAACATTCCACTATTCCAAAGATAGCCACCATCTGACAAATACCGCTGAGCTAATTCTAGCCCTGGCTTTTCAACAAAAGCTGCAACTTTATAACCTTGCCCACCAAGTGAATCACCTGACTTAATATAACCATATCCTGTCTCTGGAGCAGTTGGAACTATGCCAAAGGTAACCAACTTACCTTGCGTCGCGAAATCCTTAGCAGCCAAAACTGCTGCAATAAAACTTTCTTCATTCTGAATTTCATGGTCAGCTGCAAGAACCAAGAGTATAGGATCCTCTCCAGCTACCGTTGCCTGAAGTGCCGCAAGCGCAACGGCAGGTGCAGTGTTCCGTCCAACAGGCTCAAGCAAAATTCCACTATGCTTTAAACCTACTTTACGCAATTGTTCAGCAACGATAAAACGATGTGATTCATTACAAATAATCAAAGCAGGAGTGTGTTCAACCTTTTCAAGCCGTCGCAAAGTCTCTTGCAACATAGTTAACCGGCTATTTAAGGACAGGAACTGTTTCGGATAAAGTGTACGTGAGAGAGGCCATAATCTGGTCCCAGAACCACCGGCCATGACAACGGGAAGTAGCATATTTATTACCTTGGAATAAAATAATTTTTGGTATACTGATGAACAATAGTGCTATGAAGTAAGGCTTCTACATCAAACCACTTGTAGGAATTATGCTGGGCCGTTGGTAGTCGAATTTGCTGAGGATTAAATTGGGTTTCGTATCCATGCACTATGTAGTGAGTAGAAAAATCGGTCCCAGAAACATTATCATTATAGAAATGTTCATACACCCCAAGAAAATTCGCCTGATCAAGAGTGATTTGGTAGCCTAATTCTTCAAATGTTATCCTTTTAAAAGCTATCTCGAATGACTCATCCTTAAAAATTCGCCCACCAGGTACAAACCAATAATTTTTCGCAGGGCGATTCAGGCGCTGCCCAAGCAGCACCTCACCTTTATCATTTCTAATTATGAGATCAATCGAGATTAGAGGAGTATGCTCAACTATTGTTTTAAATAACTCAAATTCTAATCTCTTAGTCACAATTAGCCTCGGAAAGTATTTTTATTTTCGAGAAACCATTGATATGTCAATGATAAACCTTCATATAAACTATAGCGATATTCCCAACCTAAATTTTTTAAGCGAGTAACGTCCATTAATTTACGTGGTGTACCATCTGGTTTTGTAGCATCAAAAACAATTTTCCCTTGATAACCAACTACAGAGGCCATTGTTTCAGCCATTTCACGTATAGAACAATCAACACCTGTGCCTACATTAATATGGGATAACATTGGCTGTGTATGTTCTTGATAAATTTTGTCTTCAAGCTCCATAACATAAACCGAAGCTGCAGCCATATCATCAACATATAAAAATTCACGCATTGGAGTTCCCGTTCCCCAGACAATAACTTCTGGTGCACCGCTTTCTTTTGCCTCATGGAATCGACGCATGAGGGCAGGAATAACATGCGAATTTTCAGGATGAAAATTATCATTAATACCATACAAATTAGTTGGCATTATGCTCCGATAATCACGCCCATATTGCCGATTGTAAGATTCACATAATTTTATTCCCGCAATTTTTGCGATGGCATACGGCTCATTTGTTGGTTCAAGTATGCCTGTTAAAAGCGCAGATTCTTTCATTGGTTGATCTGCGAACTTAGGATATATACAGCTAGAACCTAAGAATAGTAATTTTTGAATTCCAACTTTATGAGCTGAATGAATAATATTACTCTCTATCATGAGATTCTGATAGATGAATTCTGCCGGAAAAGTATTGTTAGCATAGATCCCACCGACTTTTGCTGCGGCAAGATAAACTTGATCAATACACTCCTCTTCAAAAAAATGTTTAACATCTTTCTGAATCGTCAAATCGAGTTCTTTATGTGTTTTAACAATTAATTCAATATCATTACGTACTGATAATTGTCTACAGATTGCAGAACCCACCATACCTTGATGTCCTGCGACATAAACTCTTTTCTTTATCATGTATTAACGCTCCAGAGAAACCGAAACATCATAGCCATGGCTTTTAAGAAGTGCATGTTGTTTTGCTTTTAACAAATCGCTAGCAACCATTTCCGCGCACATCTCTTCAACTGTAATCTCTGGCTCCCATCCTAATATATTTTTTGCTTTTGCAGGATCACCTAAGAGGGTTTCAACTTCAGCAGGACGGAAATAACGAGGATCAACCCGAACTATAACATCCCCAACATTTACACCAATAGCACAATCGGAAATTTTATTTACTACTGTAGCTATCTCATCCACACCTTCACCAGAGAATTCAAGTTCAAGACCGACTTCTTTAGCTGCCATACGGACAAATTCACGCACAGAAATCTGTTTACCTGTGGCAATGACGAAATCCTCTGGATGATCTTGCTGAAGCATCATCCATTGCATGCGAACATAATCTTTAGCATGTCCCCAGTCACGCAACGAATCTAGATTACCCAAATATAGGCATTGCTCGATCCCCTGTGAAATATTAGCTATTGCACGAGTAATCTTACGAGTGACAAATGTTTCTCCACGGCGTGGCGATTCATGGTTAAAAAGAATTCCATTACACGCATATATGCCATAAGACTCACGGTAGTTAACTGTTATCCAATAAGCATACATTTTCGCTACAGCGTATGGCGAACGCGGATAGAATGGAGTAGTTTCACGTTGAGGAATCTCTTGAACTAAACCAAAAAGTTCTGAAGTAGATGCTTGATAGAAACGTGTTTTTTTCTCCAACCCACAGATTCGTATTGCTTCCAATAATCGTAACGTCCCTATTGCATCTACATCTGCTGTATATTCTGGTGACTCAAATGACACAGCTACATGAGATTGTGCACCAAGGTTATAAATTTCATCTGGTTGAATCTCCTGAATTAAACGGATCAGATTTGAAGTATCGGTTAAATCTCCATAATGTAATATAAAATTAGGCTCATCTACGAATCGGGATTGATAAATATGATCAATTCTATCAGTGTTAAATGACGATGCTCGCCGTTTTATACCATGTACTTCATAACCTTTTTCAATGAGAAATTCGGCAAGATATGAACCATCTTGCCCAGTTACGCCAGTGATAAATGCAACTTTTTTCTTCATTTTAATCATCTTATATTCCTAAATATTTAATTCGTTATAAACATTAATTGTTTCGTTAACACATTTTGACCATGAAAATTTTCGCGCCTGAAGTAAACCTCTATCGACCATATCATTTCTTTTTAAATTAACTAATTCTAAAGCTTCTTTTAAAGTGAACTCATTAATATCATCAATATAAATAGGCGCATCTCCTCCTACTTCTGGCAATGAAGATGTATTCGCACAAATAACTGGACATCCGGCCTGCATAGCTTCTATGACAGGTATTCCAAAGCCCTCATAACTGGAGGGATAAACAAGAGCATATGCAGTATTATATTGTATATTTAAATCTTCATTACTCAAAAAAGAAAAATGTTCATATCTATTTTTCAAATATTTCTCAAGGAGTTCTTTTTCATATTTTTTGAGTGCTCCTCCACCTACTATCGTAAGCTTTAAGTCATGTAACTTTCCCACAGCTTTAACTGCAAGAACAAAATTTTTATAACCTTCTCTAGCACCGACAAATAAGACTGAGTTATTGACTCTTATATCCAATAGGTTGGATAGATGTTTATATGATGAAGATACACCATTATAAATCACTCTAATTTTGTCTTCACTAATTGGGCAGTACTTGAGTAAATCCCTGGCTGTGTTGTTTGAAATACAAATTACGATATCACTATTTTTGATAGCATGATATTTTTGAAGTGTATGAATGAATTTTGACATTCCTCCTCTATATTTTTCATATGTGAAATCATGAACAGTTGTAACATTTTTTACATTTAAATAAGGATTTTTATGTACTCGATAATAACTTGAGTGAAAAACGCCACCTTTAACATCAGAAACATTTTTATATCTTTCTAAAACTCTTGGTGTACGATATTGTAACTTTAAGTTATTTGTATCGAACTCAAACTCTTTATTTTTATACAACAAAATTTCAGCCTGGTAGTTTGACTTCGCCATTCCCTGGATCAACTCATTAAAATATACACTTATTCCACCAAATGATTGGAGGTTATAAATAATTCCATCAATAGTTACCATTATCGCCCCCGTAAGGTAATACGTTCGATTAGAACGAACAATATCATAAAGAAGATTAGTAACAACACATATGCAGGCCCAGTAAAATACGTGCCAAATGAAGGTGAAATAAGAATTAAAGAAAGTAGCAGATACGAAGCAGAGTTTGTTATTACGTTTTTATTGAAAACTTTGAGTTTAGCAAAAATATAGCCATAAAATATATTCATAGGTGTCAGGAATGTTAAAATTACCAACCCTACATATCCATAATCAACAAAATTATCCATCCCCTTTGAAAAGGCTGGAGTATGACCAGATTCCGCAGCACCTGGATAATATATTTCATTTACATGAAGGAAGCCATACACAAATGGTTTCTCTGGAAACAAACTTCTCGGTATATAAGACCAAAATTGACTGAAATAAACTGTACCATTAAATAATTTAACTACGCCTTTATCAAGATCCTGAAGCAAATAAATACTATTTTGATATTGATCAAAATAAGACAACACGACATCAACATTCATATTACCAATAGCTAAAAACAAATTATAAAGAATGGCACATGCTGCCAGAGGCGTAACTAAAATGAGTCCAAATTTTAAAAACTTAGATTGATTGAGGCTTAACACTGCAAGATAAAAAATCGCGAATGAAAGAATAAAAGTTTTTGAGCCTAGAAAAAACACCAAGACACAATATAATATAGCACATATAAATAATTTCATTTCTGAGCGTAAAGCTAACGCTCTAGTAAAATAAGATGCTGAAAGCGTACTTAAAGAAAAAGCATATAAAAATCCATTACCTTCTCGATAGTTTTGATAACCGTCCCTTGGATTCATTAACCATCCGGAAATACCTATTTCTGACTTTGAAGAAAGAAGAACAAATAAAGCGACAAATAGAATTAATGTAATGTTGGATATTCTTTTTAATTTACCTTTTGAAATCACATGGTTGAAGGAAATTTCACTTTTTTTAAATACTGTATTGAACACCAAATAAAAGAAAATTATAGACAAAATACCCGTAAAAGAATAGATGTTATATATAAATAAAGCTTCATTATAATATTCATTTAAAGCAAAATCCGCACCATAAAAAAGAGGAGCTAAGATATTTTCTAATAAAAAAACCGGAAATAAAATAATCGCATAAATTGTAAATGGATTGGCAATTTTAAGCCTTAGTGTTTTCGTAGCTAATAAAGAAAAAGAGAAATATAATACTATAGCTATTGTAATATTTAAACAATAAATTATGACCACACCCCCCCCTATCTTAGACCGAATAATTTGCGCTTAATTGATTTTGTTTTCTGATATAATTTTTGTGGAACAATTTTTTTAAATAAATCCTGCAAGATATTATAAAAAATAAATTTCACCTTGTATGATAGAGGCATGGAAATTTTATTTTTAGCAAGAATATATGCGATTTCCTCCTTAACCAATTCTTTATTAGACTCATTTGAACTTATACCGGAAGCATCCATAATTGATACAGGAAAATTAACATAATGTATTTTATCCGGATCAATTGTTCGTATCAAAAAATCACTATCAGCCGCTATTTTTAATTTTGTATCAAAGCAATTAACATTATCTTTAAAAAGACTTGAGTGCTGAAAAGTCCCCTGATGAGGAGGGAGCGCGGGTCGACCACATTCCCATTTTTTCTTTATTTCCCCATAAATCCCAACTATGTTATCTTTTTCACCAAAATACACATCACCATATATAGTTGTTGCATTCTCATTTTCACGCATAGCATTGATTATTTTTATAAGCGTATTATTTTCATAAAAGGTATCGCCGGCACCCATAAAAATAACCCAATCGCCCGTTATGTGAGGTAGAGCTTTATTCCAAGCGTCGTATATACCTTGATCAGACTCGCATAAAAAATAATCGATGATGTCGGTATATTTTTGTATATGCTTTAGTGTTGACTTATTAGAGTTACCATCAATTACAATCCATTGGATATTATCATAAGTTTGATTTTTAATAGATTCCGCTGTCTTGCAAAAATCATATCCACAATTGTACGTTGATGTTATTATAGTGATCCTTAAGCTATTCATCTCTACTCACTTATTTTTCATAGCAATATATTTCAACCTTAATTCTTTAATCAAGCTCTTAACTTTACTATCAGTACAATACTCGATATTAAATGTGCCAGAAAAACCTCTTATTTTTGGTATTATTGTTCCAATAACTCCTGTTAATTTATTTTTTTCAATCTGTTCAAAAAAAACATGTTCTAAATAAACCCCATCAAGGTCTCGAACATTTTTATAAGAATCAGCAAAGAAGTCATGATATAATTTTTTATTTACCACATAAAACCTTGTGTCAATCATATTCTCCTTCAAAAAAGGCACTGGAATAAAAAAAGCCTTTCCATTGAACGCTTTTATGCATTGCCTATAATTATCAACATATAGTTTTGAGGTGATTTTTGCGAAATGTTCTGCCCCAGATAAATAGTGGCTATTCATTAATGCATATTCAACTATCTCACCTTCTCCGTAACCTTTGCCATAAGATTTAACACTCTCCACATCGTTTTTAAAATGTAATATTTCGATTGAATCCTTATTAATTATTTCTTTATCATTATAGATATCTTTAGTTAGATCATAATCACTACCATCACATATTACGAGTGAATCTGCATTTTTTGACAACTCCCTTATCGCCTTCAATGTAAGTGATAATCTTGCATTTTCATCAGAAAGATTTGTAAGCGGAGCATTAGGTGAGATACAAGAAGTCACTAATACCGGGATTTTCATTTTTTCTTTTCCAGCCTCAACGAAATAAGCATTAAAATAAAATAATCGACGGTAACTCTTGCGCTCCAAGCATAAGCAACACCGGCAACAGAAAAATACATAATCGAGAAATATAAAACTAGCAGGTATGGAATACATTCAATAAGATGAATGACCCCCGTAATTTTTGCATATCCTTTCGATTGGATTTGAGCAAACGGAACCTGAGCAAAAGAATTGAATACAAAACCTATCAATAATATTTGAAATATATAAGGACTCTCTGTGCTATATTGTTTCCCAAGCCATAAAGTTATGATATCACCAGCTTTAAAAGAAAATATAATAGCTATAATTATGCTACTTACACCAATTAATAGTGTAGCCTCTTTTATTATTTTTTTTCTCTCACCTTTTGTATTATTCTTACATAGTGCAGGAAAAATTGTCCTTGCGATTGTTGTTGGCAATATAAGTAACTTTGATATCGCATCTGCAGGGGCAATATATAACGATGCTTTAGCAGGACCAACTGCATTTGACAATATAAACCGGTCAATATTTGTAAGCAATGGGTTAATTATACTACTAATACTTGCCCATCCGCCAAAACTTAATAGTGCTTTTGTCTTATTTAAACTAAGATCCATTGTGACTTTGTTATTTCTAAAAACAAATAACACACTTAAAAGAGCTCCAGTTATTCTCGCAATGACCAGCCCCCAAGTAGCATTAAGCAAACTAATATTTTCATGAATAAGAATAATAGGTAGTATTGCAGTTAAAATACCTGTGATTGTTTTTTGTATATTTAATAATTTGAATTTTTCATATCCCTCTAATATCCCCCAACAAACCAAATTCAGAAGGTAGAACGGTAGACAATAAGATAAAACACCTATAGCGTATGCTACATTCTCAGTTTGTTCAGGCCCACTAATTAAGGATGCTATTTTATGATCACTGTAATAGAAAATAACGGAAACAACAATCCCAATAAATATAGTTAAAAATACTGATGTTGTGATTACTTGACTAGTTGCTTTTATATCATTTTTATTTAACGATATCTCGCGCACAACTGCTCGCGAAAGCCCAAGGTCAAATATGCTAGCGTATCCTACTATTGTAAAAAACATTAAAAAAAAGCCAAAGTCTGTTATTCCCAAAGCCCTTGCCAAATAACCCATCGCAGGTATTGACAATAAAGTTGGGATTGCATATCCAGCCAAATTTATTAAACTATTTATTTTAATGCTCATTATTAATGTCTTTTATTAATAATCAATTTTTATAAATGGAGTACCCAAACAATCCTTTGGTGACAAAAGAGGTTCGTTATCTAATTGCCAATCTATGTTTAATACAACATCATTCCACATAATACATCTCTCATGATTTTTTGAGTAAAAATTATTTGTTTTATACAATATTTCTGTTCCTTCTTCTTTTGAATAAAACCCATGAGCAAACCCCTCAGGGATCCACAACTGGCGCTTATTCTCAGCAGATAAATTCACACCAACCCACTTGCCAAACGTAGGTGACGATTTGCGAATATCAACCGCAACATCAAAAACTTCACCGACAACACAGCGTACCAGTTTTCCTTGGGCATAAGGTTCTAGCTGGTAATGAAGCCCGCGTAATACGCCTTTGCTGGATTTAGAATGGTTATCCTGAACAAATTCAACCTTCCGCCCTACAGCTTCTTCAAATACTTTTTGGTTAAAGCTCTCAAAAAAGAAACCACGTTCATCACCAAATACTTTTGGTTCAAAAATTAGCACATCAGGAATTTCAGTTTCAATTACGTTCATTTTATTAATAACCTTTAATCATTTTTAGCAGATACTTACCATAAGCATTTTTCTTCAGCGGCTCGGCTAATACCTTTACTTGCTCAGCATCAATAAACCCTTTACGGTAAGCAATCTCTTCCGGGCAAGATACCTTTAATCCCTGACGCTCTTCAATCGTTGCAATGAAGTTGCTTGCTTCAATAAGGCTTTGATGCGTCCCTGTATCCAGCCATGCATAACCACGCCCCATCATAGCGACAGACAAACGTCCTTGTTCCATATAAATACGGTTAATATCGGTAATTTCCAGTTCACCACGGGCAGAAGGCTTAAGGTTTTTCGCCATTTCTACAACGTCATTGTCATAGAAATAAAGTCCGGTTACAGCATAATTGCTTTTTGGCTCTAATGGTTTTTCTTCAAGACTAATGGCTGTTCCGCTCTTATCAAACTCCACGACACCATAACGTTCAGGATCATTAACGTGATAAGCAAATACCGTTGCACCGCTTTCTTTGTTAACAGCCGCTTCCATTAATTTCGGCAAGTCGTGTCCATAGAAGATATTATCGCCAAGCACGAGTGCACAATCATCACCGCCAATAAAGTCTTCACCAATGATAAACGCTTGCGCCAGGCCATCCGGACTCGGTTGTACTTTATACTGTAAATTAAGCCCCCACTGGCTCCCGTCCCCCAACAATTGTTGGAAACGCGGCGTATCCTGTGGCGTACTGATAATAAGAATATCGCGAATACCCGCCAACATAAGCGTTGAAAGCGGATAATAAATCATCGGCTTATCATAAATCGGCAGCAGTTGTTTACTTACTGCCATCGTCACAGGATAAAGACGAGTACCAGACCCACCCGCCAAAATAATACCTTTACGCGTTTTCATTTCACCATTCCTTTTAATTCATCCCGCTCTGGCATCATGAGCGAGATGCAAAAATTTGTTAAATTGCCGTAGTCGTAAATAATTCGTTGAGCATACGTTTCACGCCCACCTGCCAGTCAGGTAAGACAAGCGCAAAGTTCTGCTGAAACTTTTCTGTATTGAGGCGAGAGTTATGGGGTCGACGGGCTGGTGTGGGATAGGCCGTTGTTGGCACGGCGTTGAGTTTGTTAAGAGCAAGGTTGATCCCCGCTTTGCGCGCTTCTTCAAATACCAGAGCGGCATAATCGTGCCAGGTTGTTGTGCCACCAGCAACCAGATGGTACAAACCAGCAACTTCGGGTTTGTTTACTGCCACACGAATGGCATGAGCAGTGCAATCAGCCAGCAATTCAGCACCCGTTGGTGCGCCAAATTGATCGTTTATTACAGCCAACTCTTCGCGTTCTTTTGCCAGACGTAACATTGTTTTGGCAAAGTTATTTCCTTTACCAGCGTATACCCAGCTGGTACGGAAAATAAGATGCTTTGCGCAATGTTCTTGTAACGCTTTTTCCCCAGCTAGCTTGGTTTCACCGTAGACATTTAGCGGTGCTGTTGCATCAGTCTCCAGCCATGGCATGTCACCAGTTCCAGGGAAGACGTAGTCAGTTGAGTAATGAATTACCCAGGCTCCGACTTCATTAGCGGCTTTTGCAATCGCTTCGACGCTTGTCGCGTTAAGTAATTGTGCGAAATCCGGTTCTGATTCCGCTTTGTCTACTGCAGTGTGAGCAGCCGCATTAACAATAACATCAGGGCGAATTTTTTTGACAGTTTCAGCCACACCTTCGGGGTTGCTGAAATCGCCACAATAATCAGTGGAGTGAACATCAAGAGCAATCAGATTACCTAGCGGTGCCAGAGCACGTTGCAGTTCCCAACCCACCTGCCCTGTTTTGCCGAAAAGCAGGATATTCATTACTGGCGGCCCTCATAGTTTTGTTCAATCCACGACTGATAAGCACCGCTTTTCACATTCTCAACCCAATTTGTATTAGCCAGATACCATTCCACCGTTTTACGAATACCGCTCTCAAACGTTTCTTGCGGTTTCCAGCCCAATTCGCGGCTAATTTTATCGGCATCAATTGCATAACGGCGATCATGCCCTGGGCGATCGGCAACATAAGTAATTTGCTCACGATAAGATTTCTCTTTCGGTACAATCTCATCCAGCAAATCACAAATTGTGAGCACTACATCGATGTTTTTCTTTTCGTTGTGTCCACCAATGTTATACGTTTCACCCGCTTTACCTTCGGTTACGACGGTATATAACGCACGAGCATGATCCTCTACATACAACCAGTCGCGAATTTGATCCCCATTGCCATAAATAGGTAATGCCTTACCTTCCAGAGCATTCAGAATAACCAATGGAATAAGTTTTTCCGGGAAATGATAAGGACCATAATTGTTAGAGCAATTAGTCACAATAGTCGGTAAACCATAAGTTCGCTTCCATGCGCGTACCAAATGATCGCTGGAAGCTTTAGAAGCAGAATACGGGCTACTTGGCGCGTAGGCTGTCGTTTCCGTAAATAGCGGTAACGCTTCGTTATTATTTACTTCATCCGGATGGGGTAAATCACCATACACTTCATCAGTAGAAATATGATGAAAGCGGAAACTTTTTTTCTTTTCATCATTCAGAGCAGACCAGTAATTGCGCGCTGCTTCTAAAAGAACATAAGTACCCACAATATTGGTTTCAATAAATGCCGCAGGGCCAGTTATTGAACGGTCAACGTGGCTCTCTGCCGCCAGGTGCATCACCGCGTCTGGCTGGTGCTGTGCGAAAATACGCGCCATAGCTACGGCATCGCAGATATCTGCATGCTCAAATGAATAACGTTCAGAATCAGAAACTTCAGCGAGCGATTCCAGGTTTCCGGCGTAAGTCAATTTATCGACATTAACAACACTGTCCTGCGTATTATTTATAATGTGACGAACTACAGCAGAGCCAATAAACCCTGCGCCACCAGTTACAAGTATCTTCACTTTTTTATTCCATATAGCTATAGAGCATGCTGTGAAATAGACTGCTCCAGAATTGATTAATAGAGGCATTAGTGCACGCTACCGCCCCTGGCTTAACAGCTACCAGAGCACTGCGTGCATGACTACGATATGACGAACCTAACTCGCTCGTGCCAAATCCGAAAAATTCAAACGCTAATTGTCTTACCAAACAGCCATAGAAACAAGGAAAATCCTGGAAAAGTTTGACGCGAAGCTGCTTGCTAACTCATTGTTATTATTGAAATTCATAAAAAACAACGGCAGGAAAATTCAATGCGCAAAACTTATGCTATGAATCTTCACTGCCGTTTTTAATTTCTTACTGACCGACACTTCCTGTCAGATTTTCGTTATTCGCTTAACAACTTCTCAATGCCTTTGCGGAACTTCGCCCCTTCTTTCAGGTTGCGCAGCCCATATTTTACAAACGCCTGCATATAGCCCATTTTCTTACCACAATCGTAACTGTCACCAGTCATCAGCATTGCGTCAACGGACTGTTTTTTCGCCAGTTCAGCAATGGCATCTGTTAGCTGAATACGTCCCCATGCACCTGGCTGAGTGCGCTCCAGTTCCGGCCAAATATCGGCAGAAAGCACATAACGACCTACGGCCATAATGTCTGAGTCCAGCGTCTGCGGCTGATCGGGTTTTTCGATAAATTCAACGATGCGGCTGACTTTACCTTCGCGATCCAGCGGCTCTTTAGTCTGGATGACGGAGTATTCAGAGAGGTCACCCGGCATACGTTTTGCCAATACCTGACTGCGACCAGTTTCATTGAAGCGCGCAATCATTGCTGCAAGGTTGTAACGCAACGGATCGGCGCTGGCATCATCAATAACCACATCGGGTAGTACGACGACAAATGGATTATCACCAATAGCCGGCCGGGCACACAAAATGGAGTGGCCTAAACCTAATGGTTCGCCCTGACGCACGTTCATAATGGTCACACCCGGTGGGCAGATGGACTGCACTTCTGCCAGCAGCTGTCGCTTCACGCGCAGCTCAAGGAGAGATTCTAATTCATAAGAGGTGTCGAAGTGGTTTTCGACCGCGTTTTTAGACGCATGAGTTACCAGGAGGATTTCTTTGATTCCTGCAGCCACAATCTCGTCAACAATGTACTGAATCATTGGCTTATCGACGATGGGTAGCATCTCTTTAGGAATCGCCTTAGTGGCAGGCAACATATGCATCCCAAGACCCGCTACAGGAATAACTGCTTTTAAATTCGTCATTATTTCATCCACCTGTAAAATGGTTGCTGAATTATAGCTTGTTCGATTTTTTTCGCCAGCATCAATTACCCTGAATTGATTACTGATTTCCTTCCGATGTTACGCCGCTTTGTCCAGGATTGCAGTAGCGTTATTCTTAAGTATGGTGCCATTTTTCCAGGAATGGTCGCAAATCTATCGTTCCCGTTTCGGTAGCCTGAAGTTTATCTTTTCCACATTAACGATATGGTGATTAATCCTGTCGATATCGACAGAGCTTTGTCCTTTTTCATTCACCGCATGAACATTTACCAGTGACAGTAGCGTCTCGTTCTTTGCCATAAATGTCCCACGGACATCCTTACGCAAGTCAAAGTTCATGGTCAATGCCGGGCCAACCGAAGATTCTTGCATCACATTGATATTACGCATAAAAAGGTGCTGCGGTTTGTTGTGTAGCTCCAGAGAAGCACGTTTCATCTCAATATTGGTCAGTGCAACAAAGGAGACAGCGTTACCTGCTGAAATTTGTATCCCGCGCAATTTCCTGGCAAGGTCAGTATTATCAAGGTGAATATTATTCAGTCTGAAGTTTTGCGGTATGGAGAGATACCTGCCTTTAATGACGCCGTAGCCGATTAACATCCCGGCACTATTAACCATTTCTATATTGTCAATAACAAAGTTATCACATCCATATATCGCTACAGTGGCGTTATCAATACCGGCTTTCTTGCTGAAATCAGGCGTAATATTGCGCGCTTTGATATTACGGATAATGAAATGTTTACCATTTTCAACATGAATCAGCTGTCGACAATCCGATCCTGTAATATTCGCCACGACAAAGTTTTTCACCGCCTGGTCTTCTGGATAGTTATTATCGTAGGTACTTCCCGCAAGGCCTATGCCGATGCCCCAGTTGATTTTGCCATTAGTACAGTTGATACGTTCTATTACGTGGTCGGAAATTAAAATATCGCGGTCGTTGATTGCCACGTTCCATTCGATGGCGTCGCCCTGTAAGTCGCTGAACTTACAATTGGTGATGTTGGCACCGATAATCTGGTTATGAAATCCCTGGCGTAAGATGGCGTAATTAGCATGGCTCACGGTCAGGTTATCGATGGTCAGGTTGCGCATAACCCGTTTATTTTTGCCGCCGATATAAATCTGCGTTACCGGGCCAAATCCGCTCATCGCCAGCCCTTTGATGGTGCAGTCAGAGCCACGCACATCCAGTGTGATGTTATGCATACTGCCGCCCTCCTCCCCTGTCACCTGGCTGCCGTCCTGTAAGACAAATCGCCCTCTGCCGTTGCCGCGCAGGCTACCGAGAATGTGTAAGGTTTTGCCAGGAGGGATGAAGATGCCGGTGTTGATGTTGTCGCAAACAAATCCGGCAGGCACGATGACCGTTTGCCCTTCGCTAAAGGCTTGTTTAAATGAGGCGATCCAGTCGTGTGGATTGTAGTCGTTGATATTTACGCTTTGTCGGGCGGGAAGTGCACGGGCGAAAGGGGTATGGAGGCAGGCAAGCGCGGAGCTTGCCGTCAGGAAGGTGCGTCGGGAGATTGTTTTAAATGACATGCGTTCTCCTCTATAAAGCTTGCAGCAAGCTGGCTAACTCTCGATTGATCACCTGCTGGTTAAAATCATTTTCGACTTTTTCGCGAGCACGTTTGACAACCGGAGCCAGTTCGTCGGTATCCAGTTGGCTAAACGCCGCCAGCCGTTGCGCCAGTGCGCGAGCATCGTTCTCAGGCACCAGCCAACCCGATTTATCGGCCTCCACCAGTTCCGGAATGCCGCTATGCAGAGTAGAAACGACCGGAATGCCGACCGCCATCGCTTCCATCAATGCCACGGGTATCCCTTCCATATCGCCATCCGCGCCCGTGACTGAAGGCAGCAGAAAGACATCCGCGTCGTCGAGCATCGCCTTAACTTCGTGGCTCGGTTTAAAGCCTGGCATCTCCACCACATCTTCCAGTTGATACTGTTCGATGAGCGTGCGTAAACGCCGCTCCCACGGGCCGATGCCGAGAATGCGATAGCGAAATGCCACGCCCTGCTCTTTGAGCTGACGGCAGGCTTCGATCGCCACATGCAGGCCTTTTTTCTCGGTTAAACGAGCAACGGAAATAATCTCTAGCGGTGTTCCTGGCATTTTAACCGGACGAGGGCTAAAGCGATTCATGTCCACCCCCATGCGCGATACAGCGATTTTTTCCGTCGGGCAGCCCATCTTTTGCAATCTCCCTGCCCACAGATCGCTTATTGGCAACATCAGGTCGCCACGGCGAAACAGTTGTTGATATTCGGGAGTGTAATGATTGAGCACTTCCCGACTGGAGATATCAATACCATGGAAAATGGTAGCGATTTTGCCGCGAATGACACCCAGTTCGCGTAATTTTGCTGCGGTTACCCCCGCAGGGCCAAAATGAGCGATGAACACATCGGCATGAAACGGTGTTGCGACCTGGCCGCAAATGGCAGACAAAATCAGGTTCCGCGACTCGGCACCATAGCGTTTGAGGTTAAGCGCCTGCCAGGTATTTTTACGATGAATGCCGCGTAAGGTCTGGCTGGCACGGTGGCGCAGTTTCGCTACTTTGCCTTGTGGTTCGTCCTGCAACCAGCGGGTTCTGGCGGCAAGGTTATATTTCGTCCATGCCGCGTGGGTATTCTGGGTGTCACCTTTTTGTAGCGCGACAATCTCCACCTCAAAGCCCATATCAATAAACGCGGTAATTTGGTTGAGGACGAAGGTTTCCGACGACAGCGGAAATTTCAGTAAAAAGAAGCCGACCTTCATTTCACCTCCCCGATGCGTTCCAGCACTGACTGCACCATCTGCATTCCCGTCTGACGTTCGCGACTGACGGCTTCGTTAAGTCGTGCGTTCAGCGCCGGAAGCTGGCCTAAGGTATCCGCAACCATCGCTTGCAGGCTGCCGTCTAATAAATGACGGATATCAATTGCCATCTCTGGCAGTCCCAACTGCTGCATAATCCCGGCGGATTTATGTTCGTAGTTGATGGCAATTGCCGGAGTGGCAAAGTTCATCGAGATAATGGCAGAGTGCAGGCGCGTACCGACGGTGAGTTCACAGGCTCCCAGAATTTTGCCCATTTCCAGATCATTAAGTTCATCCATCACTACGTGGTAACGGGCAGGATCGCTGATGTGCTGGCGCAGATTGAGCGCCACCATACGGTCGTCTTTGTTATAGCTATCGATGCCCGTGCAGGTGGAGAGCGCAATCACCTGATACCCTTCATCGAGAATGCGATTGACCACCCCGGCAAAGGCTTGCTCATACGCTTGTTGAGTGGTGCCGAGACGTTTGTCGAACGGCGCCAGCTCGCGCAGGGTAATTGCCACCGTTTTCTGTTGTGCGGCAATATTCAGCCAGTGTTGAACGGCATAGCTGGCGGTGAAATCTTCGGTGTGATGATCGACCAGCCAGGCGGTATCGACGCCATGTTCGACTTTTGCGGTAGTGATATTGCTGCGTTTCATCAGATCGAGGCTGACCGATTCGCGCAGGATCAACGCGTCGCAGTGACCGAAAACGTAGTTCGCCAGTTGGTTGAATTGCTCATTCTGGAACGGGCCGACGCTGTGACCAATCATAAACAGCGGCTTTTTCGCCATAAACGTGCAAAGCGCGTGTTCAAACTGCGGCACGCCGTAGAGATCGACAAAAAACGATCCGCCGACCTGAATAATGGCGTCGTAACCTGACAGCAGGCGCACGAAGTCAGTGAATCCCTGGGCGATGGCGATATTACGCAACTTGCCAGTGTCGGTGACGCGTGAGAGCAATACCTGATGCTGGTAGCGGCGACGGAGGACTTTTTTAACGCGCCCGACAACGCCCGCTGCGCTGTTGTGTTGTTTCATTTGCAGGAACAGCGGGTCGCCCATTACCGGGCGGTTGAGCAGCCAGGAAGAACTGACCGGATAGCGGCTCATGACGTCCACTTCGGCATGTGGATTGAGGATATTGATGGCATCAAGTAAGCCGCGCAGGATGGCGCTGTCGCCACGATTGCCGCAAGTGTGGTTGCCCAGAATAAGTAATTTCATTTTTTCCTCATAAATTTGATGCCAGGTAAGATTATGTTGTTGTTTTTATTGCCGGAGCCTAAAACAACCATTCACCCCGCCCGTAAAAGCATTTTCATTTTTTCGCTACGACAAAACTGACGCTTCACTTCCACCACCAACGGATGGCGCGACAGCACAATCATCACCACAAACGCCAGCACGCCCGCGGCTATTTGCACCGCCAGCAGCATCCCCAGCGCCAGTTGCCCTTTCAGTACAATGCCCAGTGCATAACTGACCACCAGCGTCGGAAGCGAGAGATAAAACGGTAGCCACAAACTCAGGATGTACTGCCGATAGCTGGAACCGAGCACCGGTTTAATCATCACGAAGTAGCTCAGAATGGTGTTGATAATCTGCACCAGCAGGAAGCCGAGCGTGACGCCGATCGCGCCCGCCATCTGCCCACCGATAACAATCGCCGGAATAAACAGAAAAGTTTTGAATACGTTGAATTTAAAGCTAATATCCACCCGCGCTTTCGCCATCAGCAGCGAACCAATCGGGTTACCCACCGAACGCAGCAGCCCCACCACACACAGCAATTGCAGCACCGGAATAATGCTGTTCCACTTTTCGCCAAAGACCAGCGGCACAAAATTATTCGACACTACCATCAGCCCCAGCAGCGCCGGGAAGTTGATAATTCCCACTACCGACAGCAGCTTGTAGAAGTTCACGCGCAGCTTTTCGGTATCGTCCTGAATTTTGGCAAACGCTGGAAACAGCACGCGGGTGATGATCGGGTTCAGCTTCATCGGCGGTACAACGGCCACGTTATAGGCCAGGTTGTAGCCCCCCGCCACGCCCGCGCCGAGAATACGCGCCAGCACCAGCGTCGAAAGGTTAGTATTGAGATAGTTGATGATGCTGTCCGCCGTCAGCCAGGCACCAAAGCGTAAGTTCGGTGCCACCGACGCCAGCGAGAAATGCAGACCGGGACGATAAATTTTGCGACCAAAGTAGCCAAACAGCAGCGTTCTCACCGCACTATTGACCAGATAACCGAGGATCGCGGTCATCGCCAGCGGCCAGAAATGGGCGCTAACCACCGTAAAAGTAAAGCCCGCCAGCACCGCGCTAGTTTCGATCATGCCGATTTTGTTGAACTCCAGCTCCTTTTGCATCAACGCGCGGAACTGTTGCCCGTGGGGGATCACCACAAACGCCAGCGACAATGTTTTAATCAACGGTGCCAGATCCGGATTATTCAGCACGTCGCCGATGACATCACTCAACAAAAACACTGCCACGCACACCACGATCCCCAGCCCGACGTTCAACCAGTACAGCGTAGTGAGTTCAAGATGGCTGATTTCTTTTCGCTGAATAATCGAGTTAGCGATACCGAAGTCAGAAAGCGTATCTGCCAGCGCGATAATCACCAGCGACACGGTAAGTAGGCCGAACTGGTGGTTATTGATAATCCGCGCCAGCACGGTCATCTGTACCAGCCCGAGGCTAATGATGATCACCGTGGCAATCGCCGACCACTTCGCGCCGCTGATGGTTTTTTCACGTAAGCTCATATCAATATGCCGCTTTGTTAACGAAGCCTTTGAATACCGTCAGGAAAACGATTTTGATATCGAACCAGACGCTCCATTCGCGGATGTACTCAAGGTCGAACTCGACGCGTTTTTCCATTTTCTCCAGCGTGTCGGTTTCGCCGCGCCAGCCGTTGATCTGCGCCCAACCGGTAATGCCCGGTTTCACTTTATGGCGCAGCATGTAGCCTTCAATAAGCTGGCGATACTGCTCGTTATGCGCCACTGCGTGCGGACGTGGACCGACAATCGACATCCCCCCAGTCAGCACATTGATAAACTGCGGCAGTTCATCCAGCGAGGTGCGGCGCAGAAAGTTCCCCACTTTGGTGACGCGCGGATCGTTCTGCGTCGCCTGAGTCACGACTTTGTCGTTCTCCATCACTTTCATGGAGCGAAACTTCCACACTTTGATCGGCTTGCCGTCCATGCCGTAGCGAGTCTGGCGGAAGATAATCGGCCCCGGTGAACTGAGTTTCACCGCCAGCGCAATGCAGCACAGCACCGGGGAGATCAGCAGCAAGATCAGCGTCGCCAGCACAATGTCTTCCGCACGTTTTAGCAGGCGGTTAACCCCGGAAAGCGGCGTGTCATACAGCGGCACCACCGGTACGCCGTTCATCTCTTCGATACGGGAATGGAGAATGTTGAAGGTAAAAACATCGGGGATCAGCAGCACCGAACAGGTGGTGTCCGCCAGTTGATGAACCAGTTTTTTCACTCGCGCGCCGTCGCACATCTGCATCGCGATATAGACGTTATGAATCTTGCCCGCTTTCGCATCCTCGACCAGCTGTTGCAGGTTACCCGCCCAGTCGTTAGAAACGCCGCCCGGTTTCGGGTCGTGGTAAACGCCCACCACTTCAAACCCTAACCACGGCTGATTACGGAAACTATCCATCAGCATTTGTCCGGCAGCTAAATCCCCCGCCACCGCGACCATCCGCTTGTTATAGCCATGATTACGCAACCAGCCCGCACCAATACGAATGCACGAACGGCAAACCACCAGTCCGATGCTGGTCAGCGTATACCACGCTAGCCAGATTTTCAGTTGCGTGTCGAAATCATTGTTGAACGCCACCAGTCCGGCGCTGAAAATCACGCTTAACGTCCAGTTTTGTAGCAACAGGGCAAATTCTGTCGCTGCCCGAACACCGCGCCATGAGCGATAAAAATCGGTGATGCCGCCCAGCATCTGGAATACCACCAGCGTAATCAGCGCCACCAACAGGTGCATGTAGAAGAATGACAGTCCGCTGACTTCGCAAACCAGCCATAACCCGGCAAACATGATGGTGATATCTGAAAAGCGTTGCACCATAGAGATTAACGATGCATTGGTTTTCGCTCGCTCGCGCTTTTTTAGATTTGTCATCGTTGTTCCTGTTCTATTGTCGCCTCACCCCGGCCCTCTCCCCAAAGGGGCGAGGGGAGAAGAAAGTTCCGTGCTCTCTTCTCTCCGCAGGCAGTAGAGCGTCAGGGGGAGGGGGAAAGTAATGACATTACTCGTTCAGCAACGTCAGCAGAGTTCGCGTTCGCGCTTCCATCAACGGCACATCACCGCGCGATTCCACATTCAACCGCACCACCGGTTCGGTGTTGGAGGAGCGCAGGTTGAAGCGCCAGTCGGCAAAGGTCATGCTGATGCCATCGGTGCGATCCACCGCCAGCGCCTCACGGATAAAATGCTGTTCCACACGGTCAATAGCCTCAACGGGTTGCGCCAGTTTGCTGTTGATTTCACCGCTTGCCGGGAATGCCGCCATCCGGTCGCGCACCAGTTCGGCGACCAGCAGCCACGGGATCATGCCGCTGTCACAGTAAGCGAAATCACGGAAGTAATGGTGCGCGCTCATTTCGCCACCGTAGATGGCGTCTTCCTTGCGCATACGTTCTTTAATAAAGGCGTGTCCGGTTTTCGACATCACCGGTGTGCCGCCTGCGGCAGTCACCACATCAACGGTGTTCCAGGAGAGACGTGGATCGTGGATGATCTTCGCGCCGGGATTTTTTTCGAGGAACGCTTCTGCCAGCATGCCGACAATGTAGTAGCCCTCAATAAACTGCCCTTTTTCGTCAAACAGGAAACAGCGGTCAAAATCGCCATCAAAGGCAATGCCCATATCCGCGCCGTGTTTGATGACCGCATTGCGGGTGTCGTCGCGGCATTCCGGCAGCAAAGGATTAGGAATACCGTTGGGGAAATTGCCGTCCGGCGTGTTGTGCACTTTGATCAATTCCACCGGTGCGCCGAGGGCTTTAAAGCGGGCTTCGATAGCGTCCACCACCGGACCCGCTGCGCCGTTCCCGGAGTTGATTACCAGCTTGAGCGGCGTGAGGTTTTTGACGTTGATATAACCGAACAGGTGATCAACGTAAGCGTCACGCAGATTGATTTGCTGATAGCGACCGCGTTTTGTTTCATCAACGGGAGGAAAGTCGTTGGCTTCTGCCAGACGCTGGACGTCGCGCAGTCCGGTATCACCGCTGATAGGGCGAGCCCCTTCGCGCACCAGTTTCATGCCGTTGTAATCCATCGGGTTATGGCTGGCGGTAACTTCAATGCCGCCAGCCACGCCGAGATGGAACGTGGCGAAATAGATCTCTTCAGTGCCGGACATGCCGATATCCAGCACATCGACGCCCGCATCCTGTAAACCTTTTGCCAGCGCCAGTTTTAAGGTTTCGCTGGTGAGGCGGACATCACCGCCTAATACAATGGTTTTCGGTTTAAGAAATTCGCCATAGGCACGACCAATGCGCCAGGCGATATCTTCATTCAGTTCTTCACCTAATTTTCCGCGAATATCATAGGCTTTAAAGCAGGTTAATTTTTTCATGTCGTTACCCTTTTTCAGGCAATAGTTGACCCTGACCGAAGCGGCCAATTTTGTTTTTGTCGTTATTTACATCGCGGTTCGGCATTCATTGCCTGATGCGACGCTGCCGCGTCTTATCAGGCCTACAAATCCGAACCGTAGGTCGGATAAGGCGTTTACACCCGTCCGTAGCGATCCGCGAAGCGCACCACATCATCCTCTTCGAGATAAGAGCCGGAGCGCACTTCAATTAAATCGAGCGGAATTTTCCCCGGGTTTTCCAGGCAGTGCGTCGCCCCCAGGGGAATATAAATGGACTCGTTTTCACCTAGCAGTTTGATATCACCGTCAATGGTGACTTTTGCCGTTCCCGCGACCACCACCCAGTGTTCCGCGCGGTGATGGTGCATCTGTACCGACAAGCCCTCACCGGGTTTCACGGTGATGCGTTTTACCTGGTAGCGGTCGCCTGCGTCGATAGAGTCATATTTGCCCCACGGGCGATACACTTCGCGATGTACCCGATGCTCATGGCGGCCATCGGCTTTGATCTGCTCGACCACTTTTTTCACATCCTGCACCGCGTTACGGTCGGCAATCAGCACCGCATCTTTGGTCTGCACTACCACCAGATCTTTCACCCCGACGGTGGTGACCAGGCCAGATTCGGCATACACGTAGCTGTTTTCAGTTTTGTGATTAATCACATCGCCGTGGCAAACGTTGCCCTCGGCGGTGTGGGCGCTGATCTCCCATAATGAAGACCAGGAGCCGACATCGCTCCAGCCCGCATCCATCGGCACCACAACGGCGTCTGCCGTGCGTTCCATGACCGCGTAATCCACCGACTCTTCCGGGCAGGCGAGAAACGCTTCTTCATCCACCCGTATAAAATCGAGATCCGGATCGATGGCGCTCATCGCTTTTTCACAGGCATCGAGAATATCCGGGCGATATTTTTTCAGTTCTTCGAGATAACGTCCGGCGCGGAACAGGAACATGCCGCTGTTCCAGTAATATTCGCCGCTTGCCACATAGGCCTGCGCGGTTTCCAGATTCGGTTTTTCGACAAACTGCGCCACTTCAAAGGCCACAGTATCCTGCTCACCCGCCGATACTTCACCGCGACGAATATAGCCATATCCGGTTTCAGGTAGATCCGGCACAATGCCGAAAGTCACCAGTTTGCCTGCTTCAGCATACGGCATGGCGTTACGCACGGCGGCGCGGAACGCGTCTTCATCGGCAATCACATGATCCGCCGCCAATACCAGCATTAACGGGTCGCTCTCCGGGCTATGACGTTTTGCCGCCAGCGCCGCTAGCGCAATGGCCGGTGCAGTGTTACGCCCTGCCGGTTCGAGAATAATGTTCTCGGTAAGTTTGTTCAGTTGACGCAGCTGCTCCGCAACAATAAAGCGGTGCTGCTCATTGCAAATCACCACCGGGCTTTCGCACTCCACGCCGTTCAGGCGGCAGATGGTGGTTTGCAGCATGGTGAGATCGCCTTTCAGGCATAAAAACTGCTTGGGATAAAGTACGCGGGAAAGCGGCCATAAGCGGCTACCGGAGCCACCTGCCATCACGACTGGATAGAGTTTCGACTGCGCCATAATTATCCCCGAATATCATTTATAAATTGACGTAACACGTTCTCTTTATCGAGCGTGCGTTCGGCATATTCACGTGCCACCGTGTTGTGTTTGGGCAGCAGGAGCGCCTGACAAATCCCCGTCACCAGCGCCTCGACCGATTCCGGTTCTACGCAAACCGCAATTCCCGGAAAGGTTTCGCAAAGCTGCCCCAGTTCTGTATGGGCTTCTGCGGTAATCACCGCGTTACCGCCTACCGCCAGAATATTGGTCAGTTTCGACGGCAATACGGCATCTGCCGCGCCGCGTTTTTGCACTACCAGATGGCAATCGCCCATCTTCAGCAGTGCGGGTAAAGCGTCATACGATTGCAGCGGGAAAAACTGCAAATTGGTCAGTCCACGCTGCTGCGCCATTTTTTCCAGCCGCGCTTTGCCGCCGCCCTGCCCGACAATGGCAAAAATCAGCGGTTCATCGCGCAGGCGATCGGCGGCTTCAATAACGTTTTCCAGCCCCTGCTTTTCACCAATATTGCCGGAATAAAGAATGATTTTTTTGTTATCCGGCAGGCCAAGCTGGTTACGAAGGGCGTCAACATCAGCCTCTGCGACATGTTGAAAACGGGCGATTTCCGACCAGTTGGGGAAGAAGATGACCTTTTCCGCCGCCACGCCTTTTTCGACAGCTTTATTCATCATTGAGCGCGAAATGGTGGAGACGTTATCGACGTTATGCAGTCCGCTACGTTCGAACGCCGTTGCCAGCTGTGCCACTTTGCCGCCTTTGCCTTTTCCGGCAAGACCCAGTCCCAGCATGGCATCCACTTCGTAATCCTGAATATGCAGCACGGTACGCGCGCCAGAGAGTTTCGCCAGCAGGCGCATTCCCGGTGTGCAAAACAGCGTTGGCACCACGCCGATAATGCGATCCGGCTTCCAGCGACGTTGCGCCATCAACGGGAAAAAACTGCTGGCGGCAAAACTGCCGAGATGCAACAAGCGTTTCAGGGTGCTCGGCTGTTTTGGCACATACAGCGGGCAGCGCCACACCGTAGCCACGCCCTCTTCTCGTTTGTAACGCCAGGCAGAATAGTTCTCCCCCACCTGCCACTGCGGGTAGTAAGGCGGCGCGGTAATGACCCGCACCTCATGACCTTGCGCCGCCAGCCATTCGACCATCTCACCGGTATATTTGCCGATACCTGTTAACTCCGGCGAGTAGTTAATGCCGTAGACCAGTATTTTCATAATCCGGGTACTCCGGTACGCTTCTCAGCGAGAAAATAGGCGCGGCTGTTAGCGTGAACATTGTCACTGGCGAGCAACGCGTCCGGCGTCAACCAGAGGTAATCGTCATGCTGCTCATCCGGCAGTAACAGCTCTTCTTCCGCTACCCTGAAGCGAAAACCGAGCACCACATAGTGAGTGGTGAAATCCGTGCCAGAGAAGTTATCGTCATAAAAGTGCTGCCAGACGCCGTAAAACTGGCCTGCTGTTATCGGCAGACGCAGCCCCAGTTCCGCCATCGTCAGCCGCTCAAATGCGGCTTCCAGCGTTTCGTCTTTCTGCACGCGCCCTCCCGGCACAAACCAGTAACCCTGCGCCGGGCGGTTGGTTCTTTTGCCAAGCAGAAACTCGCCGCGACTGTTCTCGACAATAAAGTCGAGAGAGACAAGCGGTGTGGAGCGCACTACCGTGGCAAAGTCTTCCTGACGTAAAAACATCATTACCCCCGAAAGCGGTCTTGATTCTCAAGGAACCACTGGTAAGTGCTGGCAAGCCCCGCTTCCAGTGAGATTTCGTGATACCAGCCAAGCTGATGCAGGCGCGTCACATCCAGCAGTTTGCGCGGCGTACCGTCCGGTTTGCTGGCATCAAAAACCACCCGACCTTTGTAACCCACCACTTTGGCGATGGTTTGCGCCAGTTCGCGAATGGTGCAGTCAACGCCGGTGCCGACGTTAATGTGCGACAGCATCGGCTGGGTATTTTCCAGCCAGACTTCGTGCGCCAGCTCCATCACGTGAATGCTTGCTGCCGCCATATCATCGACATGCAGAAATTCACGCATCGGTGTACCGCTGCCCCACACCACCACGTCCGGCGCATTCTGTGCCGTCGCCTCGTGGAAGCGGCGCAGCAATGCCGGGATCACGTGCGAGTTACTCGGATGGAAGTTGTCGTGCGGCCCGTACAGGTTAGTCGGCATAACCGAGCGGTAATCGCGTCCATACTGGCGGTTGTAAGATTCGCACAGTTTGATCCCGGCAATTTTGGCAATGGCATAAGGCTCGTTGGTCGGCTCCAGCGTACCCTGCAATAACTCGCTTTCTGCCATCGGCTGTTTTGCCAGTTTCGGGTAGATACAGGACGATCCGAGAAACAGCAGTTTGTTCACGTCGTTCTGATGCGCGGCGTGAATGATGTTGCTCTCAATCATCATGTTCTGGTAGATGAAATCCGCCGGATAGGTGTTGTTGGCGACAATGCCGCCCACTTTCGCTGCCGCCAGATAGACCTGGTCAATGCGCTCGCTGGCAAAGAAATCATGCACCGCACGGCTATCCAGAAGGTTCAGCTCGTCGCGGGTGCGTAATACCAGTTCCACATCACCGCGCTGTTCGAGCTGCCGCCTGATGGCGGAACCGACCATCCCGCGATGGCCAGCGATAAAAATGCGTTGTTTACTCATGCTTATGACTCCAGCGCAATCGCCACGTCGTAGCCGTGAGATTTCAGCAGAGAGTGTTTTTTCGCCGCTTCGAGGTCATTAGCCACCATTTCAGACACCATCTCTCTGAGGGTGATTTCTGGTTTCCAGCCCAGTTTTTCGTGCGCTTTGGTCGGGTCGCCGAGCAGCGTCTCTACTTCAGCAGGACGGAAGTAACGCGGGTCAACGGCGATAATCACATCGCCCGGTTTAACGCCCGGCGCGTCATGCCCGGTGACGGAAACCACAATGCCCTTCTCTTCAACGCCCGTACCTTCAAAGCGCAGTTTGATACCCAGTTGTGCCGCCGCCATTTCCACGAACTGACGCACGGAGTACTGAACGCCGGTAGCAATTACGAAATCTTCCGGTTGTTCCTGTTGCAGCATCATCCACTGCATTTTTACGTAGTCTTTGGCATGGCCCCAGTCACGCAGGGAATCCATATTGCCGAGGTACAGGCACGACTCCAGCCCCTGGGCGATGTTGGCGATTGCGCGGGTGATTTTGCGGGTGACGAAGGTTTCGCCACGGCGCGGAGATTCATGGTTAAACAGAATGCCGTTGCAGGCGTACATGCCGTAGGATTCACGGTAGTTAACGGTGATCCAGTAGGCGTACAGTTTGGCGACCGCATACGGAGATCGCGGGTAGAACGGCGTGGTCTCTTTCTGCGGGATTTCCTGCACCAGACCGTAAAGTTCAGAAGTGGAGGCTTGATAGAAACGGGTTTTCTTTTCCAGACCGAGAAAACGGATCGCCTCCAGCAGACGCAGCGTGCCCATCGCATCAACGTCTGCGGTGTATTCAGGGGATTCAAAAGAAACCGCAACGTGGCTCATCGCACCCAGGTTGTATACTTCGTCCGGCTGTACTTCACGCAAAATGCGCGTCAGGTTGGAGGTATCACTCAGGTCGCCATAATGCAGATGGAATTTCGGGTTGCAGGTGTGTGGATCCTGATAAATATGATCCACGCGCTCGGTGTTGAATGACGATGCACGACGCTTAATGCCATGCACTTCGTAACCTTTCTCCAGCAGCAATTCTGCCAGGTAAGAACCATCCTGTCCGGTTACACCGGTGATGAGAGCGACTTTTGACATGTCTTATTCCTCTGTATTTTTTGAATTTATTCAGTTTCAACGCGTTCGCGTATCACCACTGCGGGATTCCCCCGGCAAATGGCATTTGCCGGAAGCGATTTAAAAACACTGCTTCGCGCACCCACGACGGTGCCATCGCCGATCGTGACGCCAGGGGCAACAAAGACATCGGTTGCCAGCCAGCATTTCTCACCAATCACAATGGGCGTGGCGTTAATGGTGAAATGACTACTTGCATGGTCGTGGCTACCGGTGCATAAATAACTTTTTTGCGATATCACCGAATTTGCGCCAATGGTTATTTCACCGAGGGTATATAAATTGACCTCATCGCCGACCCACGCGTAATCACCTAAGGTTAATTTCCACGGATAGGTAATTTTTACTGACGGACGAATAACTACGTTTTTTCCTATTTTTGCGCCGAATAAACGTAATAAAAAAGCCCGCCAGCGATAGAATATTTGCGGCGACCAGGTAAATAATGTTGCCTGTACCGCCCACCATAATTGCACTTTAATAGCATTGCTGCCCCGGAACCCTTTCGGCACCGAGAAACCGCTTAAATCTTGCATTGGTATTCCTTATATTCAAAGTTTGTTATATAAGGCTTTAGTCTTACCCGTCGTGCGCTGGCGTAAATGCCAGGATAATTCTACCCAGAAGCCAGGCACATGTAATATCTGCCGTTGGACTTTTTTCGCGTCGGCACACAATTCCATATTATTAGTGGTAGATACCCCACCCATAGAAAATTCAGACACCAGACCATTGAGTTTTTTAAATGCATAACCGGCTTTATACATTTTGGCTGCCAGGGCGTAATCGGAAGAAACTTTATATTCCAGGTCATAACGCCATTTTTTCAAACCGGATACCGGGAAAAATATCGCCTGATGACTGGCGGGCAGGCTGTGATAAATATACCAGCCCGGTTTGGCGCTACGTTTAATTTTATGCCCGTCGCCAAAATCCAGCAGCGCATCGCCGGTGATCATCACGTTATCTTTTTGCATTTTTAACTTACGGACAAAAATTGCGGCATCCTGATGAAAAATATCGCCCGAGTTGAGAAACAACGCGAACTTGCCTTGTGCCATCGCAATGCCCTTGTTCATGGCGTCGTAGATACCGTTATCTGGCTCGCTGACAAAGCGTAGGTTATAGATACCATTGAGGTTTTCCAGATACTCACGGGTGCCGTCGTTGGAACCGCCATCGACAACAATCCATTCGAAGCTGATATCGTCAGCCTGCGCCAGATGCGCCAGCGAGGCATGTGTTTTGACTATCCCTTCGAGGTTACGAAACGCGACAGTGATTATGCTAAGCAACATGTTCTTATTCTTACCTCGTAATATTTAACGCTTTTCGCAAAATAAACGGACAGACGATTAAAAAAGCATATTCCGGGCTAAATATCGAACCGGTAAAAAACAGCGATACCGGCGTAAAAAGATAAAGCTGCACGCGAAAATTACGATTATCGCCAAAAGCGTTGAGCATCATTTTTATCACTTTCCCCATGTACCACAGAGATAAAAACACCGCGAACCAGGAAAAATAAATAATCAGCAGATACAAACCATTGTCTATGGTTTTTCCGACATCCGCACCGTTAAATATTCCGAATGATGCGACATATTCATAAAGTGAGCCAAATCTGACTACACCGTCAATATGGGTCAAAGAATAACCGACCATCACCAGCGGGCCGACAATACGATAATACGATGACGACCCTTCTGTGCCTAAATCTCCCAGACGGGTGGAAATATAAGGAAACGCGATTACCACACCAATCAGGAATACAGCCAGAGAAATCAATGCTAACGGTAACTTTTTCTTAATCGCTTCTTTATTCAGATACTGAAATGCCCACTCCAGCAAATAAAACAGGATAAAGGTCATAACACCTGAAAACGATCCGGATAATATTATTCCTGCGAGAATCATAGCATCAGTTTTAGGCGTTTTGATACCAAACTGTTTGATACTGAGCCAAATTGAGATTAACGCCAGAGCGAAAAATGCCGGTTCGAAATAAAGTGCCGTAGTTCGCTTACCGCCGAATTTAATGAAATTCAGTACATAGCTGTTGCTGTAAATCAGATATTTCGAAATCGACTCCATAATACTGCTGCCGCCGGTGAGAATAATTTGCGCCATCTCCACCGCCGCCAGCGCCACCACCAGCCCAACCACCAGATAAAAGAAACGTAATATCTTGCGATGGTTGTGTGGCGAGATCGTTTTAAAGCGAATGCTCCACACCATGCCAATAATGATCACGATATAGACAAACAGCATGGTTGAAGTGACGTATTTACTGGCATCCAAAGACTGACCAAACAAATAGTTAAACGCCGTGAGCCCCGCGCCGATTCCTAAGGCAATCATCAATTTTTTAACGCTGATGCGCTCTAAAAACAGCAGCAGCAAGACAGGTAAAAAAGTGACGATGGTGATGGGAAAACTTTCGCCAAGTTGGGCAATTTTGACGTTAACCAGCAGGTAAATCAGCGGCAGCAACAGGTAGCTACAGATTCTGATAGACGTTGACATACTCCTCCAGCATCTGTTGTCCACTGTAGGCGGCGCGGCTACGTTGGCTGAACTCAGCCAACGTAGTACCAAATATCGCCTGCGCGATTTCCGGTTTGCTTAACTGCACCAGTTGCAGCACGTCTTCTTCGCTGACGGTTGTACCGCCGGATTTTTGCAGTACTTCCCGCGCTGCGTCGCTATGGGTAGCAATCACCGGCACACCAATCGATAGCGCCTCACACAAAATCAGCGGGTAGTTATCGACACCAGAACTGAAGACCAGCGCGTCCATTTGATTGAGCGCGCTCATCAGCTTACGTTTGTCGGTTTCAAAGCCGTGATTGACCACATTACCAGCGGTGAACGGCGAGAACTTACCGAAGGTATGCAGTTCGATTTTGTCTCCCAGCGCCATCATCTCGCGCACCAGTTGCTGGTTAGTTTTGCCGTCGTAACGCAGGTCATGCGCCACCACCGCGATTTTCGGCTTGCCCTGGGTTTCGCGCACCGGAGGCAAATCCGCCAGAATCGCTTCGGTTGCCATATCAATACCGTTATTGATAATCCGGCAACGCCCTGGCCCGTACAGGCTATTGAAAGCGTCAGCCACATGCTGGCTGGGGGAAATAAACTGACAGCCCAGCGCCAGCATCTCGCGGAACAACTGGCGTTTACCCGCCACCAACTGGTGCGCGCGATCAATCTTCACCGGAGGATAGTTATTTAAGGTCGGGCATTTCTGGCAGCCCGTTTTCCAGCCTTCGCAACCGTCGGTAAAGGCGCAGCGCCCGGTAACGCTCCAGTGATCATGCAGCGTCCAGACCAGAGTGATGTCTGGTTTGTGGTTTTTCACTTTTTCGCAAAAGCGCACCACGCTCTTAAGATTCAACCAATAGCTGTGCAGCACATGAAAATGCAGAACCAGCGGACCCGGTGTGCGAGTAATGGTGCGATATAACTCATTGAAATTACCGAACAGATCGCGATTAAACAGACGAAACAACGCAATGTTCGCCATCGCGGTCATCCGCGGCGTATGTTTGATGACCTGCGGGTAGTTCTGATGGCTGACGCTCTCTTTGCCGCCTTTGCCGTAGCCGTAGACAAAATGTGACGCCAGCCCCTGTTGCAGCGCGCGCTGGTGGAGATCTAACGCCACACCTGCCGCCCCGCCTTCCGCCAGTCGCACATTAAATTGCAGAATATTCATTTAATTACCTTCACTCGCGCTTTTTCTCCCACCACCAGCGCGTTGTCCGGGACAGAGTCGAGCACCACGCTGCCCGCGCCCACGGTGACGTTGTTACCAAGCGTGATATCACCAAGAATAATGACGTTGGCACCGAGTTCGACACCGTTACCAATGTGTGGACATGCCATGTTATCGGCACCCCGATTGCCGATAGTGACGCCGTGGCGAATGGTGAAATCATCCCCCGCGACCACGTTTTTATTGATCACTACGGCGTAACCGTGATGGATAGTAAAGCGTCGGCCAATGGTCGCGGCGGCCTGGATTTCATAACCGAAAAAGCATTCGGTGATAATGCGATACAGCACCAGCAGCGGGGCCGCCCACAGATTGTTGAGGACGTTCTTTTTGCGCCACACCGAACAAAAATGAGCAACGCGATAGGCAAGAACCATGCAGCACGGGCGTAAACTCCAGCTGTTGGCGCGCAGATCTTCCAGCATCCTTAACGCCCCCGTATTCCATCAGCCAGACGTTTGCCGTTACGCACCGACAGTAGCGTCAACAAAGTCCGCCAGGTCATGCGTTTATTGCGGATCTGGTAGAGGGTAAACAATTGATATTTTTTGCTGGCGCGGTCAAATTTGTCTTTGTGCTTGCGGTAAAAGTGGAAGTATCCGGAGAATTTTTTCGGTGACGAGGTGATCTGCATTTCACCGTGATTGATATGCAGGATCTGCGTCGCCTCTTCCACTTTCCACGGTTCGCCGTACTCCACCACCATCCGCAGGAAGATGTCGTAATCCTGTGCTGCTTTCAGTTCGGTATCGAACAAACACTCTTTGAAACGCCACGCCCAGGTAAAGACCTGATTGCCAATGATATTGCGTTTGTAGAACAGGCGACGTGAATAGGGTGATTTGGGATACAGCGGCAGGCTTGCCGGTTGGGAATAAACTTCGCCCTGGCAAACGTAGTCGTTGGCATACAAGAACGCATGAGTGACCAGTTGCTGTTTATGGGCGAGGAAGACGCTCAGGCGGTTGGGTGTCCATTCATCATCATCATCGATCCCGGTGATATATTCCCCTTGCGCCAGCATAATTGCCTGGTTACGTACCGCGCACGCCCCGCTGTTAATATCGTTGTGAATGTAGGTGATACGCGGATCGTTGAGGGCGCTGACGTACTGTTGCAGCTGTTCCCAGGAGGTGGAGCAATCATCCACGATGATCATCTCCCAGTTACTGTAGTCCTGGCGCAGGACCGATTTTATCGCCCGAATCGCCAGTTGTTGGCGGTTCCAGGTCGGCATATAGATTGAGATCAGCGGATTGTCTTTCATAGGTTGTTCTCCCGACTTATGAGCTGGTTTGCTTGCCGGATGCGGCGTGAGCGCCTTATCCGGCCTACGGGGCGGTGCGAATACAGGTGTCGTTATTTCGCATCCGACTTATATTCGTATTCGTAATAGCCATAATCCTGATACGCGCTGGCGCGGCGGAAGATGGAGTTCAGAATCACCCCTTTCACCGGAATACCGTTTTGCTCAAAGCGGCTCAGGCTGGTTTCCACTTCTTTTAAGGTGTTGACTGCATAACGCGCTACCATCAACGTGGTTCCGGCGTGACGACCAACAATCGCTGCATCGGTTACCGCCAGAATCGGCGGCGTATCAATCAACACCAGGTCGTAGTTTTTACTCGCCCAGTTCACCAGTTCGGCAAAGCGTTCGCTCATCAATAGTTCAGAAGGATTTGGCGGCACCTGACCGCGCGGGATCAGGTCAAATTTGGGAATCGAAGTGGGTTTAGCAGCGGTAGTAATATCGCCCTGACCAATCAGAATTTCCGACAGGCCATTGACGTTATTGGTGCCCAACAGCTCGTGGGTATAGCCTTTGCGCATATCGCAGTCGATCAACAACACCCGTTTATTGGTCTGACTGATCACCGCCGCCAGGTTGGCACAGACAAAGGTTTTACCAATTGACGGGCTAACCCCGGTCATCATCAACACATTGTTCTGCGCCTGCATCATCGCAAAGTGCAAACTGGTACGCAGACTGCGGATGGCTTCAATCGCCAGGTCGGTTGGATTCCCCACCGCCAGTAGCTGGCTCTGTTTATAGCGTTTAACCCCTTTGATGGTTTTGACGCTATCGCGCGCTTTCTGCCATTCCGACAGCGGGATGCTGGCATAGACGCTAATACCGTGTTCTTCCAGCACTTGTGGACTTTCGATGCCGCGATTAAACAGCGAGCGCAGCAGCACACCAACAATGGAGAGCATCAGGCCAAGAATAATCGCACCGAGAATAATCAACCCTTTCTTCGGTTTCAGCACACCAGGCTGGGTGATTGCCGGGTCAACAATGCGCACATCGCCAACGGTGCTGGCTTCGGTGATTTTCAGCTCCTGCTCTTTATTCAGCAGTTGCATATAGACCTGCTGACCAGACTCGACATCACGCGTCAGGCGTACAATCTCCTGCTGAGTTTTCGGCATCGCCGTTACGCGACCGTTAAGTTTGGCTTTTTCGTCTTCCAGCGCCTGACGTTTCTCCAGCAAAGTACGGTACGCCGGGTGAACTTTGGTGAACAGCTTAGAAATTTCCGCCTCTTTAAAGGTCAGTTCGTTCAGCTGCGCGTCGATGTTCACCATCGAATCGAGCACCGCTTTCGCTTCCAGCGGCAGATCCACAGAATCTTTATCCTGACGGAAGGCATTCAGTTTGTTTTCGGCGACATCAAGGCGGCTGCGCACTTCCGGCAATTGTTGCGCGAGGAAAGCGAGGCTTTTCGACGCTTCCGCCGATTTGCGCTCAATATTTTGTTCCTGATAGTTACGGGCGATGCTGTTAAGAATATCGCGGATCTGTTCGCGATCTTCACCGGTATAAGTCAGGCTCAAAACGCCAGCGTCTTTGCCGTTCTCCGTTACCGTCAGACTGTTTTGCAGTTGATTGATCATCCCCAGCGTGGAGTATTTGGTGACGGTAAACTCACTCCCCGGGCTGGCGTGAATGGCTTCAACCATCAGCGTGACGCCTTCTTTTTTCAGCATCTGGCCCGCTTGCCCACGGGCGCTAAAGCCGCCATCACTGCTCAAAGTGTAGTTTTTGTTGTCCAGCACATTAAGCGTAAACACCTGATCCGCCATCTCTTTCGGGCGGTTAAAGGTGGTCACTTTCACCGTCTCGTTCTGGCGTCCCATCAGGCGCTCCCAGCCCGCGCCGAAAATCGGGAAGGTGTTTTTGCTCACCGCGATATCGAGGTCAAGATCGTCTACCGTTTTACCGAGTACCAGACGCGAACGAATCAACTGGATCTCAGCGTCCGAGGCTGGCGGTTTGTTGGCTAACGCCGAACCAATGTCCTGCACCAGCGAATTGCCGCCGCTTTGTTCGATTTGTACCAGCGCGTCGGCGCTATAAATCGGCGTGGCGAAGAAGGTGTAAATCACAGCACAGAGGGCGAACACGGCGGTGATGCCAATCACCCACCAGCGCGCTTCAATGACGGTGCCGACCAGGCGACCGATATCGATTTCATCACTGCCCGTTACCGGAGCGGCATGTTGTTTTACTTTTTCTGTCATTCTTATACCTGCTCTGCGTTCAATGCCTGCGCCCACTGGCGGGCAGACCGTTCAAGTAATGTGTACACCGCTGCAAACGTTTCCCGACTTTTGCGATACGGATCGGGGATTTCACATTCGTTATCCCAGTGACCAAACAGCATCACTTTGCCGCGCATCTCCGGCGCCATCTCGCATAAGCGTTCGATATGACGCTTTTCCATGGTCAAAATCAGGTCGTAGTTGCGACACAGGCGGCGGCTGATTTGCCGCGCACAGTGACCTTCCAGAGACAGTTGATGCTCGGCGGCGACGCTGATGGCGGTAGGATCAGCGCCCTTACCGACCAGCGCGCCGAGTCCGGCGGATGCCACATTCAGCTCCGGGTGATAACGTTGCAGTAAGCGTTCCGCCGTCGGGGAACGGCAAATATTGCCGACACAGACAACTAAGATGTTGTTAAACATGACGATTACCAGTTATGAATGTCGCTGGCTGTATCCGTCATGTAACGGACACCGCTAATAGTTGGCAGCAACTGATTGATCAGACGGTTCCAGCGGGAAACCGGGGCTGTGGTGACATACACCACGTCATAAGGTTGCAGGCGGAATTCCGTCGCCATCACCAGCGACGTGGCATCGGACATATCCAGCTGGTAGATATTGGCAATCTTGCCGTTACGCCCGCCCTCGCCTTTCAGCGGACGAATGACAAAGATGCCGCTGGCGTTGGAGGTGGTCATGTCGATACCTTCGGCATTGCCTAACGCTTCAGTCAGGGTCATGCCGCTAAAGTCCATTTTCAGGGTGCTCTGTTTCTTCACTTCACCCATCACAAACACTTTCAGATCATCATTACGCGGCACGTAGAGAATATCGCCGGGGTAAAGCAGTCGGTTCTGATTGAGGTCGCCGTTTTGCATCAGCGCCTGCAAAGAAATGCGTTCTTCACGACCATTGTGTGTCAGCACCACATTGCGCCAGTCGGCTGTGTCGGTCAGGCCACCTGCGGCATTAATGGCGTCGAGAATGGTCAGTGGTACGTTGGTGATGGCCTGCTGACCGGATTTATTCACCTGACCTGAGATATAGGCTTTTTGTGAGCGGAAGGCGGCGATATTAACGTCCACCTGCGGGTCAGCGATGTACGTCGCTAAGCGGCTGGTAATATCACTACGGATTTCAGCGAGCGTTTTCCCCACCACGTGAACCTTGCCGATATACGGGTAGAACATGGTGCCGTCAGGCTGTACCCAGTTGCCAGTGTCGCTGGAGCTGCGGTACTGACCGGCTGGCGTAGTGAGTTCCGGGTGATCCCAGACGGTGACATTAAGAACGTCGCCCGGCCCGACGCGATACTGGTAATTAGCAATCTCGCTTTCCAGCGTCATATTGGGGCGCGCCACGTTCGGGCGTGGGCGTAATTGATCAATCAGGCGCGGGGTCAGCGGATAAACATTCACCATTTTGTCGAGGTCGAAATCAGCGTCCTGCTGTTTGATGACGTCTTTACCCAGCGTAGACATATTACTGCCCGGAAGTACTGTGCAACCGCTTATCAAGGTTACTGACACCAATAATGGCATCAATTTCATTTTGGATTTCATCATTGTTTATTTATCACTTTGGCAGAGTAATTATCCTGTGCATTATTTATCGACATACACATTTACCTTGCAGCTAATTGAATAAGAATTTAACTGGCATCAGTCCTAAAAAAATTGATTTCATCCGCAGGCTATTGACAGAATAATTCAGACTGGTCTTTCAGGCATCCAGACACGCTACCGCCCCTGGCTTTTTAGCTACCAATACACTGATTTAGTTTGGTTTTTAAAACCCTCTCAGCATACAGTCGTTTATGAGAAAGGGTTATTCAAGAAATTAACTTCCGAATATAAGGTAGCATTATGGTAATTGAATATTGGCTCTCCAATAATGCAGGAGGAAGTGTTACAGCTAACGGAATAGCAGGCAAGGTAACAATTCGACAATGGGCTATTTTTAAGAATTATAGTAAGTGTAATTTGTGGTGTTTTTTAGGAGTTTCTTTAGGTTGACAATATTTAATATAGCATCTCTATATGCGATATTTCTTAAATAATATTTTATTATTACCCCTTTTAATTCAGGGATAATGCAATGTTATAGTTCTCAAATAAAGTCAGATAAATAGTGCTGCAACATTGCATTTTTGCCCTGAATTATCCATGATCGAATTGTGACATTTGTCATACAACGAATAGGTTTTGTACTTACTATGGAATGGATTGCCGATCCGTCTATCTGGGCCGGGTTAATCACGCTGATTGTGCTCGAACTGGTCCTCGGCATTGATAACCTGGTCTTTATTGCCATCCTCGCCGAAAAACTACCGCCGAAGCAGCGCGACCGCGCACGGGTTACCGGGCTGCTGCTGGCAATGTTAATGCGCCTGTTACTGCTGGCGTCAATCTCCTGGCTGGTCACCCTGACTCAACCACTGTTCAGCTTCCGCTCATTTACCTTTAGCGCCCGCGACTTAATCATGCTGTTTGGTGGTTTCTTCCTGTTGTTCAAAGCCACGATGGAGCTGAACGAGCGACTGGAAGGGAAAGACAGCAATAACCCCACGCAACGCAAAGGTGCGAAGTTCTGGGGTGTGGTGACGCAAATTGTGGTGCTGGACGCCATCTTCTCACTCGACTCAGTGATTACCGCCGTCGGGATGGTCGACCATTTGCTGGTCATGATGGCTGCCGTCGTTATCGCTATCAGCCTGATGCTGATGGCAAGTAAACCGTTAACGCAATTTGTTAACAGTCACCCGACGATCGTTATTCTCTGCTTAAGTTTCCTGTTGATGATTGGCTTTAGCCTGGTGGCGGAAGGTTTCGGCTTCGTCATTCCGAAAGGCTATCTGTACGCTGCGATTGGTTTCTCGGTGATGATCGAGGCGCTCAATCAGTTAGCCATCTTTAACCGGCGACGTTTTCTTTCCGCTAACCAGACCCTGCGCCAGCGCACCACCGAAGCGGTAATGCGCCTGTTAAGCGGGCAAAAAGAAGATGCGGAACTGGACGCCGAAACCGCATCAATGCTGGTGGATCATGATAATCAGCAAATCTTTAATCCGCAGGAGCGGCGGATGATCGAGCGGGTGCTTAATCTTAACCAGCGTACCGTCAGCAGCATCATGACCTCGCGCCACGATATCGAGCATATCGATCTCAACGCGCCGGAAGACGAGATCCGCCAGTTGCTGGAGCGAAATCAACATACGCGTCTGGTCGTTACCGATGGCGATGACGCGGAAGATTTGCTTGGTGTTGTTCACGTTATCGATCTGCTACAACAGTCGCTGCGCGGCGAACCGCTCAATCTGCGGGTGTTGATTCGCCAGCCGCTGGTTTTCCCGGAAACCTTGCCGCTGTTACCTGCCCTGGAGCAGTTCCGCAACGCCCGCACGCACTTTGCATTTGTGGTGGATGAGTTTGGCTCGGTGGAAGGGATTGTGACATTAAGTGACGTCACTGAAACTATTGCCGGTAACTTGCCGAACGAAGTGGAAGAGATCGACGCCCGCCATGATATTCAGAAAAACACCGACGGTTCCTGGACGGCGAATGGTCATATGCCACTGGAAGATCTGGTGCAATATGTGCCGCTGCCGCTGGATGAAAAACGTGAATATCACACCATCGCCGGGCTGCTGATGGAATATTTACAGCGTATTCCAAAACCTGGCGAAGAAGTTCAGGTGGGGGATTATTTGCTTAAAACGTTGCAGGTGGAAAGCCATCGCGTGCAGAAGGTGCAGATTATTCCGCTGCATAAGGATGGCGAGTTGGAGTACGAGGTGTGATGGTATGTAGGCCTGATAAGACGCGTAAAGCGTCGCATCAGGCCTACAGCATATGTCATCTGGAAACTTACATCTTCTCCAGCAACTTCTTCACATCTTTGCCATTGCGGGAATCTTTATTGCGCTCAGCCCAGTCGTGCAGGCGACGTTTGGCTTCATCCTGTAAGTGTTTGCGCAGTAACTGATCCACTTGCAGGCTGTAATTGAGTTGCTGCCAGTTGCCGTAAACCCGCAGCGGTACTGGCGTTTCTTTGAGGAAATCAATCAGTTTGCTTTCTCCGTTCCAGCCGCCAATGACGCGAATGTCAAACTGGGTATCGCAGGTCTGCTCTGCCAGATTCAACGTGCCTTCCCCTGTCAGTGCCAACACCGGCGATTGACCTTGCATGTCGTTTAACGTCACGAGGCCATTATGTAGCGTGAGATCGGTCGTAAAGCGGTCGAGACGAGTCACATTATCGAAGTTTTCAGCGGCCTTCACATCACCGCCGTTACGTTCTACCGCTTGCTGAATCATCTGCTGGAAGTTCATCCCTTCCATGCGCGTGTCGGTCATTTCAACATGCGCTTGCCCTTGCCAGTTGTGGCGGAATGCGTCGGCATCAATATCAGCGCCAGAGAAGTCGCCAGCCAGAGACATTTTTCCGGTTAACGAAATCGGATAGTTAAATGCCTTCAGAATGGTGCCAATCTCAACGTTCTCCAGCCGTGGCTGGAAGCTTATACGTGGATTTGTTGATGTCGCGTCCAGCGTCCCCGGCAGCGATACCTGTCCACCGTTGAGTTTGCCTTGCAGTTGGGTGATTTCCAGCAAACCCGACTTATTGGTCATTTGCGTAGCAACATCAGTAAAATTCATCCCGCGCCAACGCACGTTACTGGCCTGCAACAAAATATCAGCCGCAAAACCTTTCAACCCTTGATAGGCCGGCTCATCAATACGCGAGGAAATGACCGGACGCGGCAGCATTGGCTGGTTCTGCCCCTGTTGCGTGGTTCCGTTTTCACTGTTAACGGCTTCATTAAGCGGTATGAGATTATCAAGATTCAGTTGCGAAAACTGCAATCTTAACAACCATTCGGGCTTTTCAGTCAGCGTGACCTGCGCTTGTCCACTAAGCGCGCTGTCATTCGCGGTCAAATTGATTTGATTAAATGAAAGGCGTTTATGTGGCTCTTGCCACTGAGCCTGGAAGCTCCCCTGCCCCTGAATACCTTGCTGTGGCAGATCTGCGCCTTGCAGCTGCCAGCTAATTTGCTCAATGGCTGCGGTTAAATCATGCGGATAATCAGAAGCATCCACCGTGCCCTTGAGAGATAACGTGAGATCGCGCTGATCGCGGTTAACCCGCCCGGAGAACTCAAACGAACCGCGATGCTGTGGATCTTGTTCCATTTGCAGACGGATGTTGCGAATCGTCACCTGCTCGTCATCTTCATGCTGGAACACCAGCAGACTGTCCGCCACTTTCAGACTGGAGATATCAAACGACCAGCCGCGATTTTCTGACAGTTCCGGCAACGTATTGTCGCGCGGCGCAACAGGGGCATCGTCACGACGAACCGCTTCCGACTGTGGCGTAAGTTGAATTACCGCGCCTTTCAGCATCACCTGCTTAACGCTCAGTTGATGACTCAATAACGGCAATAACGCCACATCAAGGCGCATATTATCGGCGCGCACCAGTGGCTGGCTCGCGCCCTGGGCGGTGAGGGACATTCGCCCGGAGAGGATACTAAGCTGCGGCCAGACGTGCCAACGCAGCGGCCCATCCAACTGCAATTGATAACCACTACGTGCAGCGACCTGCTTGACCATATAGTCGCGGAAATCATTCGGATTCACCAGCAACACTAACGCAGATAATCCGGCCACCAGCACGACCAGGATTATCATCAGGGTCGTCAGAAATCGTCTCATGGTATCCTCAATGAGCCTGAATTAGTCTTTATCGATTCGGCTGGCAACCGCGCCCTGCTGGTTGCGATATTTCGCATCTTCACGACGGTTGTATGGTCGCGCCGCCGGGCCGGAAAGCGGCTCAAAACTTAACGCGCCAATTAACATGCCCGGACGCAGCGCCAGCGGCAATTTACCGGAGTTGTAAAACTCAAGCACGATGCAGCCAGACCAGCCTGGATCGATACGGTGAGCGGTAACGTGAACCATCAACCCCAGACGCGCCAGTGAGGAGCGCCCATCCAGCCAGCCCACAAGATCGGCAGGCAGCGTGACCGACTCCAGCGTCACCGCCAGCGCCAGTTCTCCCGGATGGAGATAAAACGCCTCGCCCTCGTCGAGCACGATTTCATCGCTCATCACCCGATCGAGCGCGGCGCTCACTTCATCTTTGGGACCGCTCAGATCGATAAACGCTGCCGTGTGACCACGGAAGGTACGAAACTTATTGCCCAGGCGCACATCTACCGTCGCGCCATTAATACGCTCCACCGGCGGACGTGGGTTGATCGACAAACGGCCTTCATCAAGCCAGGCTTCAATATCTCGGTCACACAGACGCATGGCATTTTCTCCTTTCGCGCATCACTCCCTTAACGCCAATTACGTCAAGGGCATACCAGGTTATCACTGAACGGTACACAATTTATCAAGCTTATTCAAAGAACTGACTTATTTTCGCTTTCAATATATCGATCGCGATGCGGTTTTTACCGCCGCGCGGCACGATAATGTCCGCATATTGTTTGGAAGGTTCAATGAATTGCAGGAACATCGGACGCACCGTTTTTTGATATTGTGCCATTACAGAATCCATCGAACGCCCACGCTCGTTAACGTCGCGCTTGATGCGGCGCATCAGGCAGATGTCCAGTGGGGTATCAACGAAAATTGAGAAGTTAAGTTCGTCACGCAAACGCGCATCCGTCAGCAGCAAGATGCCTTCGAGAATAATGACTTTCTTCGGCTCAACCTTCACCGTTTCTTTCATACGCGTATGTTCAACGTAGCTGTAAACCGGCAGGTCGATAGCCGAGCCGCGTTTCAACGCTTGTAAATGTTCAAGCAACAGACTGTGATCCATCGCGCTCGGATGGTCATAGTTGGTCTTAACGCGTTCTTCCATCGACAGATGGCTTTGATCTTTGTAGTAACAATCTTCCGGAATAACGCCGATGTGTTCATCACCCACTTGTTCACGTAATTCACGATAAAGGGTACTGGCAATGAGACTCTTGCCGGAAGCCGATGCGCCAGCAATACCGATAATGACGCACTGATGAGACTGATCAGTCATAAATTTAGCGACCTGATTAACCTGGATGTTAGGAAGGGGGCGCCGAAGCGCCAAACGCGGCAATTATAGGGATTTCATCCGCCTGATACCAGTCGAATAGCGTTGCCGCACACTTAGAGTTAATTGTTGACGATCAATTCCCTGACGCAAATTTAATTGTTCGGTTTTAACGCAAGGTAAAAAATGTTGTGTAAAGTTGCACAAATTATCTGCCACCACGTCACTTTATGAACAATCCGCATATAAAATGTAAAACTTTTGTACTAGCATAAACACAGATACTAATACTGACGACCTGGTCATACGGATAGAGCGGTAATGAGTAAACCATCACAACGTGTTTTAATTACCCTGCCTCATCCCCTGCTTCACCTCGTCAGTTTAGGTTTAGTCTCATTCATCTTTACCCTTTTCTCGCTTGAGCTTTCACAGTTCGGTACGCAACTTGCGCCACTCTGGTTCCCCACGTCCATTATGATGGTGGCATTTTACCGCCATGCCGGACGGATGTGGCCGGGAATCGCATTGGCCTGCTCGCTGGGGAATATCGCCGCATCCGTACTGCTCTTCTCTACCAGTTCGCTGAATATGACGTGGACGGCAATCAACATTGTTGAGGCCGTCGTGGGGGCAATGCTGCTGCGGAAATTGCTGCCGTGGTATAACCCACTGCAAAATCTGGCTGACTGGCTACGTCTCGCATTTGGCAGCGCCATCGTGCCGCCAGTATTGGGTGGCGTGCTGGTTATCCTGCTGGTATCAGACGACGATCCGCTTAGAGCATTTCTAATCTGGGTACTTTCCGAATCAATCGGCGCACTGGCGCTAGTACCGCTAGGATTGTTATTTAAGCCACATTACCTGCTCCGTCACCGTGATCCACGGCTGTTGTTTGAAACACTACTAACATTAGCCATCACGCTGACGTTAAGCTGGCTCTCGATGCTATATCTACCGTGGCCTTTTACTTTCATTATTGTGCTACTGATGTGGAGTGCCGTGCGCCTGCCACGGATGGAAGCCTTTTTGATCTTCCTCACTACAGTGATGATGGTGTCGCTGATGATGGCGGCCGATCCGACTTTACTTGCCACGCCGCGAACCTACTTGATGAGTCACGTACCGTGGCTACCATTTTTGCTGATCCTGCTGCCCGCCAACATCATGACCATGGTGATGTACGCCTTTCGCGCTGAACGCAAGCATATTTCAGAAAGCGAAACCCGCTTTCGTAACGCTATGGAATATTCCGCCATCGGCATGGCATTAGTGGGCACCGAGGGGCAATGGCTGCAATCCAACAAAGCGTTATGCCAGTTTCTCGGTTACAGCCAGGAAGAGTTGCGCGCCCTCACCTTCCAGCAACTTACCTGGCCGGAAGATCTCAATAAAGATCTGCAACACGTTGAGAAGCTAATTAGCGGTGAAATAAATACCTACTCGATGGAGAAACGTTATTACAATCGTAATGGCGACGTTGTCTGGGCGCTGCTTGCCGTCTCGCTGGTACGCCACACCGATGGCACGCCGCTCTACTTTATTGCGCAGATTGAAGACATAAACGATCTTAAACGCACCGAACAGATTAACAAACGCCTGATGGAACGGATAACGCTGGCTAATGAAGCGGGTGGGATTGGCATCTGGGAGTGGGAACTGAAGCCGGATATTTTTAGTTGGGATAAGCGGATGTTCGAGCTATATGAAATTTCGCCACATATCAAACCGAACTGGCAGGTGTGGTATGACTGTGTGCTGCCGGAAGATCGCCAACACGCCGAAAAAGTGATTCGTGATTCATTACAGGCTCGCTTGCCTTTTAAGCTGGAATTTCGCATCACCGTGAAAGACGGTATTCGTCATATCCGCGCCCTCGCCAATCGGGTGCTGAATAAAGAAGGCGAAGTCGAACGATTGCTCGGTATTAACATTGATATGACCGAAGTGAAACAGCTGAACGAGGCGCTGTTTCAGGAAAAAGAGCGCCTGCACATTACGCTGGATTCCATCGGCGAAGCCGTGGTCTGTATTGATATGGCGATGAAAATTACCTTTATGAATCCGGTTGCAGAGAAGATGAGCGGCTGGACACAAGAAGAGGCGTTGGGCGTTCCACTATTAACAGCGTTGCAAATTACATTTGGCGACAATGGGCCGTTAATGGAGAACATTTACAGTGCCGACACGTCGCGTTCCGCTATTGAACAAGATGTCGTTCTCCACTGCCGCAACGGCGGAAGCTACGACGTCCATTACAGCATTACGCCGTTAAGTACGCTGGATGGCAGCAATATTGGTTCGGTACTGGTCATTCAGGATGTGACTGAGTCACGTAAAATGCTGCGCCAGCTTAGTTATAGCGCCTCCCATGATGCCCTGACGCATCTCACTAACTGTGCCAGTTTTGAAAAACAACTGCGAATACTGCTGCAAACGGTAAGCAGCACGCATCATCGACATGCACTGGTGTTTATCGATCTTGATCATTTTAAAGCGGTGAATGACAGCGCCGGGCACGCGGCGGGCGATGCTTTACTGCGTGAACTGGCCTCGTTGATGCTGAGTATGCTGCGCTCCAGCGACGTGCTGGCGCGACTCGGCGGTGATGAATTTGGTCTGTTGCTACCGGACTGTAATGTTGAAAGTGCCCGCTTTATCGCCACACGCATTATCAGTGCGATTAATGACTATCACTTTATGTGGGAAGGCCGCGTGCATCGGGTAGGTGCCAGCGCAGGGATTACCCTTATTGATGACAGCAATCATCAGGCGGCAGACGTGATGTCGCAGGCCGATATCGCCTGTTATGCTTCGAAAAATGGTGGGCGTGGTCGGGTGACGATTTACGAACCACAGCAAACTGCCAAACATAGCGAACAGGCGATGATGTCACTCGATGAACAGTGGCGGATGATCAAAGAGAATCAACTGATGATGATCGCCCACGGCGTCGCTTCACCACGAATCCCGGCTACGCGTAATTTGTGGCTGATTTCGCTTAAGCTCTGGAGTAGTGAAGGTGAGACTATTGATGAACTGGCATTTCGTCGTAGTTTCAGCGATCCGGCGCTCAATCACGCCCTTGATCGTCGGATATTACATGAGTTTTTCCAGCAGACAGCAAAAGCGGTTGCCAGTAAAGGCTTAAGCATCGCCCTCCCCCTTTCCGTTGCCGGGTTAAGCAGCGCCCCGCTGGTGGATAAACTGCTTGAGCAACTGGAAAGCAGTTCCCTACCGTCACGGTTATTACATCTGATTATTCCGGCTGAAGCGATTTTCGACCACGCAGAAAATATGCATAAATTGCGGCTGGCAGGCTGCCGGATCGTGCTCAGTCAGGTGGGGCGCGATCTGCAGCTCTTCAACACACTGAAAGCAAATATGGCGGATTATCTGCTGCTCGACGGTGAGTTATGCGCCAGCGTACAGGGTAATTTGATGGATGAGATGCTGATATCGATCATTCAGGGTCATGCCCATCGGCTGGGGGTGAAGACCATCGCGGGGCCAGTAGCGTTGCCGCTGGTGATGGATACGCTTTCCGGCATGGGTGTTGATCTGATTTATGGCGATGTCATTGCCGACGCTCAGCCTCTGGATTTGCTGATTAATAGCAGTTATTTCGCGATTAACTGAGTATTGCCTGATGCGACGCTGACGCGTCTTATCAGGTCTACAATTCGCTCATTCCCCAGACTGGATAAGACGACCAGCATCATACTTCTTCTGGTTGCCAGCCTTCCGTATACCAGATATGCAACAGCGCATAAGAACGCCAGGGTTTCCAGCGTTCGGCATAACGGCGGATTTGTGCCGGCGTCATTCCTGGAAATCGCTGTTTAATCAAATAATCATCCGGCAGGAAAACATCTTTCGCTTGCCAGCCACGCAAGGCGAAATAATTCGCCGTCCAGCGCCCAATTCCAGGAAATGTTTGCAGCGTTTTCATCGCTTGCTCAACGTCGCCCGGCATTTTCATCGGCAAGGAGCCATCCAGTGCCGCATTGGCTAAATGAATCAGCGCCTCTGCCCGTTTCAACGGCATCCCCAACCCTTTTAGTGCCTGCGGGTCGGCTGCAGCCAGTCGTTGGGGCGTGGGAAAGCAGACATATTCAGGGAAATCATCCAGCCGTTCGCCATAAAGCTGCGCTACTTTGGCAGTCAATTTTGCCGCCATCGCCACGCTCACCAGTTGGCCTAAAATCGCGCGCACGCCCTGCTCAAAAGCATCAACACTCCCGGGCAGACGTAGCCCTGGCCGCGCAGCGCCTAACTCGCCCAATGCACCGTTAACAATCTGCGGATTACATTGCAGATCAAACAGGCGGCTCATTTTCGCCAGGCACTCGGTCGCTACCGCTTCTAATCCCGAACTTACATTCACTTGCAACGTATTAGTTTCGACATCAGGAACCGCCTTTATCACGCCGCGATGTTCGCCCACCGCCAGACTACGGGCATAATAATTGTCCGTGACTGTTTCTACACCACTCACCGCACGGACGGCAAGAAATCCCAACATCCACGACCAGTCATACGGCGGCTGCCAGTTCAGGGTATACATCGCATCTCCTTTTTTATCCGCTTTCAGCATAAACGTTATTCAGACGCTGCGCTTTGCTTTCATATTCCGGTTGTCGCGACGGCAACATTTCGCTAAAGTCACGCCCCTTCTTCACCGGCATGGGGATTATTTCGTGTTTATTGGTTTTGATTACGGTACAGCAAACTGTTCAGTGGCGGTGATGCGCGACGGTAAACCGCAGATGTTGAAAATGGAAAATGACAGCACACTGCTGCCTTCAATGCTTTGCGCACCAACGCGTGAAGCAGTAAGCGAGTGGCTGTACCGCCATCATGATGTTCCGGCAAACGATGATGAAACGCAGGCGCTGTTACGTCGGGCGCTTCGTTATAACCGCGAAGAAGATATCGACGTCACGGCGAAAAGCGTGCAGTTCGGTCTTTCCTCACTGGCGCAGTATATTGATGATCCGGAAGAAGTGTGGTTTGTGAAATCACCGAAATCGTTCCTCGGTGCCAGCGGGTTAAAACCACAGCAGGTGGCGCTGTTTGAGGATCTGGTCTGCGCAATGATGTTGCACATTCGCCAACAAGCGCAGGCGCAACTGCCAGAAACAATTACCCAGGCAGTCATTGGTCGTCCAATCAACTTCCAGGGATTGGGCGGCGATGAAGCAAACGCCCAGGCGCAAGGGATTCTGGAACGTGCGGCGAAGCGTGCCGGATTCAAGGATGTGGTATTCCAGTACGAGCCGGTGGCGGCAGGGCTGGATTACGAAGCAACCTTGCAGGAAGAAAAACGCGTACTGGTGGTGGATATCGGCGGTGGTACTACTGACTGTTCATTGTTGCTGATGGGGCCGCAGTGGCGTTCGCGTCTCGATCGTGAATCCAGCCTACTGGGTCACAGTGGTTGCCGTATTGGTGGTAACGATCTGGATATCGCGCTGGCATTTAAACATCTGATGCCGCTGCTGGGCATGGGGGGCGAAACCGAAAAAGGTATCGCCCTGCCGATCCTACCGTGGTGGAATGCGGTTGCCATCAACGACGTACCTGCGCAGAGTGATTTCTACAGTAGCGCCAACGGTCGCCTGCTTAACGACCTGGTACGCGACGCCCGCGAGCCAGAGAAAGTCGCCCTGTTACAGAAAGTCTGGCGGCAACGTTTAAGTTATCGTCTGGTGCGCAGAGCGGAAGAGTGCAAAATTGCCCTTTCAAGCGCAGCGGAAACCTGCGCGTCGCTGCCGTTTATCGGTGACAAACTGGCAACGTTGATTAGCCAGCATGGACTGGAAAGCGCCCTCAACCAGCCGCTGGCGCGGATTCTGGAACAGGTGCAACTGGCGCTGGATAACGCCCAGGAAAAACCAGACGTCATCTATCTGACAGGTGGTAGCGCCCGATCGCCGCTGATTAAAAAGGCACTGGCGGAACAGCTGCCGGGCATCCCGATTGCAGGTGGCGACGACTTTGGCTCCGTCACCGCCGGGCTGGCGCGCTGGGCAGAAGTAGTATTTCGTTAAATAAGAAATGGCTCAGCAGCGGCTTAAATCTGCCTGCGCCTGAGCCAGTTTTCCTGCCGCCTGATGTAACGGCGCCATCAACGGCATGGTTCGTGCGGGAGCATGAAGGCGAAATCGCTGTAACTCTGCCGCGCCCTCTGTCAATGCGGCTTCCAGCCGATGACGTTTGGCGGTCATTTTCGCCATTACCGCTTGTCTGTCTGCTGGCGTTACCGCTTCGTTCGGCCTGAAAACAAAACGGCGTTCGCAACTCGCTTTCCAGTCAATAACCGCCTGAGTCAGATGGTCGCCAAATCCTTTCACTTGTTTAACTCCACGGCGGTTCACATCTGCCGCTGTTTCGATACCAAAGGACCGTAACGCCGCTTTACGCGCGGGACCAACACCGGGAATAGAGGCAACATCAATAAAAAATCCCTCCAGAAACTTCTGCTTCTGGCGTTCCCTTGCGGTGTTGTGAAGTGCTGTCAACTCGCGTTTTTCGTCTTCCGGCAATCCCAAAAGCTCGTCCTTCATTTTTTCAAGCATCGTCCGTTTGGCGATAAAACCTTCCAGCCCACCCACCTGCTGGATCTGGTTAACTAAATGGTCATAGTCCATTTTTGCACGATTAAACGCCTCACGGCGTTGCTGGATTTCTGCTTTGTACGCTTTGCTTGTCAGGCTGCCAATAATCCAGATAGCCGCCAGCACAGGAACTAAAATAATATAACGCGGTTCTGCCTGAAGGCCGCAAAGCAACAGCGATAACGCTGACAGTACGATCTCAATCAGAATGATGTATTCACTCCGTAACAGGCCGAAAGGAAGCGGCCTGCCAGTCGGTTGGAAGTGATCGGGTAATGGCAGTTGCAATGCTGGCGGTGCTACTGATGCCATCACCATCGCCCAGACTTTCGCCAGCACAAAATCCCCGCCGGTGGTAACAACCTCTTCGCCGAGATCAATAAAATAGATAACGCCTTGATTATCCAGAGCACACCACGGGCAGTCGGTCAAATGACCGGGGTAAACATGCATTACCGAAGCAGTACATTTCTTTAACTGTTGGCGTAGAGAATCCAGTGCCGCTACCCACGCTTTTGCCGTCGGACGCGCGGTTGCCACGCCACTTTCGGTGAATGCCTGCTGAAACATGCCTTCAACATCACCCGGTAACATTGATAGCGGAATAGATCGTGGCGGCGGTTTTAAGCCACGTCGCTGATTGTCTGATGCATAGGCATAACGGAAATGGGCAATATCCTTCTCCAGCGCATTACCCGCTTCGGCAATAAGCGGTACACCGGAATAAGGATGCCGACCACCAAACAAGACGTGAAAAATCAGCAACGCAAGGCCAAAATTATCGTGATTTACGGTGCGCTCAAATCCAACAAATGACGGCAAGGTTTGCAGCTCTGGCGGCGTAAAATGCGACACGCCGACTTCGCATAAATGCAGCGTGCCATTAGCGTTAATCTGAAAGGAGTCGCTGTCGATCAACACCACTTTGCTGTCACGGCCTACCATAAAGCTGTTCTGGTTTACGTCACCCACGACATGCCCGTGCTCGTGAACCGTAGCAAAAGATGAAGCAATATTGCGCGCAACATAGAGTAGAAAATCCCATGCACAATGAGGGTAACGTTGACGACGATGTGCCGGGCTATAGATCATATGAATAGGTTCTTTGCCGGAGACTTTCGGCATCATAAAACCGATAACTTTTCCGCCTCGTCCAGCGTGAAGCGTTGACTGCGGCCAGGCGACATAATTGAGCAACTGTGCGTCAGCTGTCGCAGCCATAAAGGCAAGTTTGTCCCGTTTTAAGGCGGGTGGCGGCGTGTGATAAATCTTGGCGACGCTATCGACAAACTCATTGATATCATAAACCGCGCCTTCGCCGCCTTTGCCTAATTCATGACCTGGCGTCACGCAATCGCCAGCTGCGGTATATATAGTTGATTTCACGGCAACCACATGGCCAGCGCCAGCGTTTTATCATCATCGGTGCGTTCATTCACTGCGGGGCAGGACAAAAATTGCTTTAGCAAATCTGGCAATATATCGCGTTGTTCCGACGTTGCTGACGCCAGTCCATTGAAAAATGGCGCAAAGAAAGGCACATGGGGAGAATTATCCAGCATATTTAACGCCAGCCGCTGAATACCGTCCGTAAATGCAGCCACTTTTATCACCTGCGCATCGCAACTGTAAGTCTCAAGGCGCGTGACAGCATCTTCATCAGTAATGAAATAGGTCATATTGGCATATTCGCCATTCATCGGCGTTAGTGGTAGCTGTAGCCCTTCACCAAAATCCACCACCACGCCACCATCGCCAATCTGCATAATCAACGTGCCGGTCGCTGATGATATAACGCCCAGAAAAGTACAGGAAAAATCACGAACCGCCAGTTCTTCAGCTTGTGCACGGGCAGTAATACGGTGGCGAATTGCCAGCACAATATCTGTCGCAAGCACATCATTCAGACCACATTCACCACCCTGTACTTTTTGCATCATAAACGCCATCGCTTCATTGACGGCGAGCGTCGCGCCTTCGCCACCCTGCGAAACGCTACCTGCACCATCAGCAAGGAACATCACCAGTAACGGTTGCTGGTCGTTTAGCCAGACAACCTGCATCTGGCAGGCATCCTGGCAAGGTAAGTCCGCGCTGATATGCGACGTTCCGACGGCTGATGAATAGACCAGACGCCAGCTCACACTGACGTCCAGCCTTTTGGCGCTTCCAGTACAACTTCCGTTCCCGGCGTGGAGCGGGAAACCGAACGTAGCGAACTGGATAACCAGCTAAACAGTTCACGGAATTGTAATCCCTGCAACGGCAAAGGCTGACGGACGCTGATTTGTGCCAGAGTATTCATATCAGCCCCCTGAACATCGATGGTAAAGAAGGCAAACTTCTTATCTTCTTCTCCCTGAAACACTTTACTGGCAGCAGCCTGCCACTCATCGGTTGGCGCGCCATCGGTGATCAAGAAAATCCACGGGCGATAATACGAAATACCATTTGCACGGTACTCACGTTTCCGCTCCTCAACCATATTCAGGGCTTTGGTAATTGCAGCGCCCATTGGCGTATTGCCCTGAGCAAACAAGATGGGCGGGAAAAAGTTAGCGGCGCTGGTAAATGGTTGTTCCACATGCACCGGGCCGAAAGTCACAATGCCGAGTTCCACTCTTTTTAAGGCCAGCGGATCGGCAAGCAGTTCATCGCGAAAGGTCACCAATCCTGCGTTAAGTTCGTTAATGGGTCTACCGCTCATAGAGCCAGAAACATCCAGCAGCAAAATACAAGGGCAACGTGGTTCCGGGTTACTGGCAAAATCGCTGGTGGCAAACGTAATTTGTTCGCTCATAAGAAATCCTTTCTTAGAGAATTATTGAGGTTCGGTATCATACCGAGAGCAATAATAAATTTAGAGCAAGCGAAGATACTTTCAGAATTAAGCCCGGCGGTGCAGATAAGTTTGCTATTCGCCTCGCAAGAACGTGGGCTTACAGATTGACAATAAGGGTGGAGTAACATAAGTTCAGGAGTGAGGGTTGAGCGGGGTTTCCCCCGCCCTGGTAGTCTTAGTAAGCCGGTAAGCTAATCACTAAGAGCACCACGATGATGAGTATCTTCATCATGACCCTTTCCTTATTTAAGGCCCCTTCCTCGGGAGGGGCTTTCCCGTTTCAGCGTCCCGCTGAAATCTTCGGCTTACCTCCTTTCGCCATGTACGTAGTCTATCGCTAACTTGCAGAGAAAATAGTTTCCTGCGTCATTACTGGATGCGCGCTCGCAAAGTGCACCACCATTCAGACTATTCGCGAAACTGTTTCATAATTCCTCCATTTTTCTCCCTTATTGGCTGGCTACACTAGTAACATTGCGCGAAACGTTTCAGGAAGAGAAACTCTTAACGATGAAAGACAGTTATAAATCCCGTTGGGTAATCGTAATCGTGGTGGTTATCGCCGCCATCGCCGCATTCTGGTTCTGGCAAGGCCGCAATGAATCCCAGAGCGCAGCCCCAGGTGCGATGAAACAAGCACAGCAGCCGCCAGCGGGTGGTCGCCGTGGTATGCGTTCCGGCCCTTTAGCACCAGTACAGGCGGCAACCGCCATTGAACAGGCCGTTCCACGTTATCTCACCGGGCTTGGCACTATTACCGCCGCTAATACTGTTACGGTGCGCAGCCGCGTGGACGGTCAACTGATGGCGTTGCATTTCCAGGAAGGCCAGCAGGTCAAAGCAGGCGATTTACTGGCAGAGATTGACCCCAGCCAGTTCAAAGTCGCATTAGCACAAGCCCAGGGGCAACTGGCAAAAGATAAAGCCACACTTGCCAACGCGCGCCGTGATTTGGCGCGTTATCAACAACTGGCAAAAACCAATCTCGTTTCCCGTCAGGAACTGGACGCCCAACAGGCGCTGGTCAGTGAAACCGAAGGCACCATTAAAGCCGATGAAGCGAGCGTCGCCAGCGCACAACTGCAACTCGACTGGAGCCGGATTACTGCGCCAGTCGATGGTCGCGTTGGCCTGAAGCAGGTTGATGTCGGTAACCAAATCTCCAGTGGTGATACCAGCGGGATTGTGGTGATCACCCAGACGCATCCTATCGATTTGCTCTTCACCCTGCCGGAAAGCGATATCGCCACCGTTGTGCAGGCACAAAAAGCCGGAAAACCGCTGGTTGTTGAAGCCTGGGATCGCACCAACTCGAAGAAGTTAAGTGAAGGCACGCTGTTAAGTCTCGATAACCAAATCGATGCCACTACTGGCACCATTAAAGTGAAAGCGCGCTTCAATAATCAGGATGATGCGCTGTTTCCCAATCAGTTTGTTAACGCACGCATGTTAGTGGACACCGAACAAAACGCCGTGGTGATCCCCACCGCCGCCCTGCAAATGGGCAACGAAGGCCATTTTGTCTGGGTGCTGAATAGCGAAAACAAAGTCAGCAAACATCTGGTGACGCCGGGCATTCAGGACAGTCAGAAAGTGGTGATCCGCGCGGGTATTTCCGCAGGCGATCGCGTAGTAACAGACGGCATTGATCGCCTGACTGAAGGAGCGAAAGTGGAAGTGGTGGAAGCCCAGATCGCCACCTCGCCGGAAGAGAAAGCCACCAGCCGTGAATACGCGAAAAAAGGAGTGCGCTCCTGATGCAGGTGTTACCTCCGAGCAGCACAGGCGGCCCGTCGCGCCTGTTTATTATGCGCCCTGTCGCCACCACGCTGCTGATGGTGGCGATCTTACTCGCCGGGATTATCGGCTATCGCGCCCTGCCCGTTTCGGCGCTGCCGGAAGTGGACTACCCGACTATTCAGGTGGTCACGCTCTACCCCGGCGCCAGCCCGGATGTCATGACCTCTGCCGTTACCGCGCCGCTCGAACGCCAGTTTGGGCAGATGTCTGGCCTGAAACAGATGTCATCGCAGAGTTCCGGCGGCGCGTCAGTTATCACCTTGCAGTTCCAGCTAACATTACCGCTAGATGTCGCCGAGCAGGAAGTGCAGGCCGCGATTAACGCCGCCACTAACCTGTTGCCGAGCGACCTGCCTAACCCGCCGGTTTACAGCAAAGTGAACCCGGCAGATCCGCCAATCATGACACTCGCTGTCACCTCAACCGCCATGCCGATGACGCAGGTGGAAGATATGGTGGAAACCCGCGTCGCGCAGAAAATCTCGCAGATTTCCGGCGTCGGGCTGGTGACGCTTTCCGGCGGTCAGCGTCCGGCTGTTCGTGTCAAACTTAACGCCCAGGCGATTGCCGCTCTTGGACTAACCAGCGAAACCGTGCGCACCGCCATTACTGGCGCTAACGTTAACTCAGCCAAAGGTAGCCTCGACGGCCCTTCCCGCGCGGTCACGCTGTCGGCGAACGACCAGATGCAATCCGCAGAAGAGTATCGCCAGCTAATCATCGCCTACCAGAACGGCGCGCCGATTCGTCTGGGCGATGTCGCAACTGTAGAGCAAGGTGCAGAAAACAGCTGGCTCGGCGCGTGGGCGAACAAAGAACAGGCCATAGTGATGAATGTTCAGCGCCAGCCCGGTGCTAACATTATCTCTACCGCCGACAGCATCCGGCAGATGCTGCCACAACTCACCGAAAGTTTGCCGAAATCGGTAAAAGTAACGGTGCTTTCCGATCGCACCACCAATATCCGCGCATCCGTCGATGATACTCAGTTTGAATTGATGATGGCTATCGCGCTGGTAGTCATGATTATCTACCTGTTTTTGCGCAACATTCCGGCGACCATCATTCCCGGCGTTGCGGTGCCGCTGTCATTAATCGGCACCTTCGCAGTCATGGTGTTTCTCGATTTTTCGATCAACAACCTGACGCTGATGGCGTTAACTATCGCCACCGGATTCGTGGTCGATGACGCCATCGTGGTGATCGAGAACATTTCGCGCTATATCGAAAAAGGCGAAAAACCGCTGGCGGCGGCGCTCAAAGGCGCAGGTGAAATCGGTTTTACCATTATCTCGCTGACCTTCTCGCTGATTGCAGTGCTGATCCCGCTACTGTTTATGGGCGATATCGTCGGGCGACTGTTCCGCGAGTTTGCCATTACCCTAGCGGTAGCAATTTTGATCTCAGCCGTGGTGTCGCTGACCCTGACGCCGATGATGTGCGCGCGGATGCTCAGCCAGGAGTCGCTGCGTAAACAAAACCGATTCTCCCGTGCCTCGGAGAAAATATTCGACAGGATAATCGCCGCCTATGGTCGGGGGCTTGCGAAGGTGCTGAATCATCCGTGGCTGACCTTAAGCGTGGCGCTCAGCACGCTGCTGCTTAGCGTACTGCTGTGGGTGTTCATTCCGAAAGGCTTCTTCCCGGTGCAGGACAACGGCATTATTCAGGGCACTTTGCAGGCACCGCAATCCAGCTCCTTTGCCAATATGGCCCAGCGGCAACGCCAGGTCGCGGACGTGATTTTGCAGGATCCGGCAGTGCAAAGTTTGACCTCATTTGTTGGCGTTGATGGCACTAACCCGTCGCTGAACAGTGCGCGTTTACAGATCAACCTCAAACCGTTGGATGAACGTGATGATCGGGTGCAAAAAGTCATCACCCGTCTGCAAACGGCGGTGGATAAAGTGCCGGGCGTCGATCTCTTCTTGCAACCAGCGCAGGACCTGACCATCGATACTCAGGTCAGCCGCACCCAGTACCAGTTTACCTTGCAGGCAACGTCGCTGGATGCGCTCAGCACTTGGGTGCCACAGTTGATGGAAAAACTCCAGCAGCTTCCACAGCTTTCTGATGTCTCCAGCGACTGGCAGGACAAAGGGCTGGTGGCGTATGTCAATGTTGATCGCGACAGCGCCAGCCGTCTGGGTATCAGCATGGCGGATGTCGATAACGCCCTGTACAACGCGTTTGGTCAGCGACTGATTTCCACTATTTATACTCAGGCTAACCAGTATCGCGTGGTGCTGGAACACAACACCGAAAATACCCCAGGCCTCGCGGCGCTGGATACCATTCGCCTGACCAGCAGCGACGGTGGCGTGGTGCCGTTAAGCTCAATTGCCAAAATTGAGCAGCGTTTTGCGCCGCTCTCCATCAACCATCTGGATCAGTTCCCGGTAACGACCATCTCCTTTAACGTGCCGGATAACTATTCGCTGGGCGATGCGGTGCAGGCGATTATGGACACCGAAAAGACGCTGAATCTACCGGTGGATATCACCACGCAGTTCCAGGGCAGCACCCTCGCCTTCCAGTCGGCGCTTGGCAGCACTGTCTGGCTGATTGTCGCGGCGGTGGTGGCGATGTATATCGTGCTCGGCATTCTGTACGAGAGTTTTATTCACCCGATCACCATTCTCTCGACGCTACCCACCGCAGGGGTCGGCGCGCTGCTGGCATTAATGATTGCCGGTAGCGAACTGGATGTGATTGCGATTATCGGCATTATTTTGCTGATCGGTATCGTGAAGAAGAACGCCATCATGATGATCGACTTCGCGCTGGCTGCTGAGCGTGAGCAAGGCATGTCGCCGCGCGATGCAATCTACCAGGCTTGTCTGTTGCGTTTTCGTCCGATCCTGATGACCACTCTGGCGGCACTGCTTGGCGCGCTGCCGCTGATGTTAAGTACCGGAGTCGGCGCGGAACTGCGCCGTCCGTTAGGCATCGGCATGGTCGGTGGTCTGGTTGTCAGCCAGGTGCTGACACTGTTTACCACGCCGGTGATTTATCTGCTGTTCGACCGTCTGGCATTGTGGGCAAAAAGCCGCTTTGCCCGCCATGAAGAGGAGGCGTAAGTGAAGTTTTTTGCCCTCTTCATTTACCGCCCGGTGGCGACGATTTTACTGTCGGTTGCCATTACCCTGTGCGGCATACTGGGCTTCCGTATGCTGCCGGTCGCCCCGCTGCCGCAGGTCGATTTTCCGGTGATTATGGTCAGCGCCTCGCTGCCCGGTGCGTCGCCAGAGACAATGGCGTCTTCCGTTGCCACGCCGCTGGAACGCTCGCTTGGGCGTATTGCCGGGGTCAGTGAAATGACCTCCAGCAGTTCGCTCGGCAGCACGCGCATTATTTTGCAGTTTGATTTTGACCGGGATATCAACGGCGCGGCGCGCGATGTGCAGGCGGCGATCAACGCCGCACAAAGTTTGCTGCCCAGCGGGATGCCCAGCCGCCCGACCTATCGCAAAGCAAACCCGTCGGATGCGCCAATTATGATCCTGACGCTGACGTCCGATACTTATTCCCAGGGTGAACTGTACGATTTCGCCTCGACGCAGCTGGCGCCGACGATTGCGCAAATCGACGGCGTCGGTGATGTCGATGTCGGCGGCAGCTCGCTGCCCGCCGTGCGCGTCGGGCTGAATCCGCAGGCGCTGTTTAATCAGGGCGTATCGCTGGACGATGTGCGCACCGCCATCAGCAATGCCAACGTGCGTAAACCGCAGGGGGCGCTGGAGGATGGTACTCACCGCTGGCAGATCCAGACCAACGATGAACTGAAAACCGCCGCTGAATATCAGCCGCTGATTATTCATTACAACAACGGCGGCGCGGTTCGTCTGGGCGATGTGGCGACGGTGACCGACTCTGTACAAGATGTGCGCAACGCCGGGATGACCAACGCCAAACCGGCTATTTTGCTGATGATCCGCAAGCTGCCGGAAGCCAATATTATCCAGACGGTTGACAGCATCCGGGCAAAATTACCAGAGTTGCAGGAGACCATTCCGGCGGCGATTGATCTGCAAATTGCCCAGGATCGCTCCCCCACCATTCGCGCCTCACTGGAGGAAGTCGAGCAAACGCTGATTATCTCGGTGGCGCTGGTGATTCTGGTGGTCTTTTTGTTCCTGCGCTCAGGTCGCGCCACCATTATTCCCGCCGTTGCGGTGCCCGTTTCGCTGATTGGTACGTTTGCGGCGATGTATCTGTGCGGATTCAGTCTCAATAACCTGTCGCTGATGGCGCTCACCATCGCCACAGGCTTTGTCGTGGATGACGCCATCGTGGTGCTGGAAAACATCGCCCGTCATCTGGAAGCGGGGATGAAACCGCTACAGGCCGCACTGCAAGGTACTCGCGAAGTCGGCTTTACGGTGCTGTCGATGAGTCTGTCACTGGTGGCGGTGTTCCTGCCGCTACTGTTGATGGGTGGATTGCCGGGGCGCTTATTGCGCGAATTTGCCGTGACGCTTTCAGTCGCCATTGGCATTTCGCTGTTGGTTTCTCTGACGCTAACGCCGATGATGTGCGGCTGGATGCTGAAAGCCAGCAAGCCGCGTGAACAAACACGGTTACGTGGTTTTGGCCGGATGCTGGTTGCGCTGCAACAAGGCTACGGTAAGTCGCTGAAATGGGTACTCAATCACACCCGTCTGGTGGGCGTGGTGCTGCTTGGCACCATTGCGCTCAATATCTGGCTGTATATCTCGATCCCGAAAACCTTCTTCCCGGAGCAGGACACCGGCGTGTTGATGGGCGGGATACAGGCGGATCAGAGTATTTCGTTTCAGGCAATGCGCGGTAAGTTGCAGGATTTTATGAAAATTATCCGTGACGATCCGGCAGTGGATAATGTCACCGGCTTTACCGGTGGTTCGCGGGTTAACAGCGGAATGATGTTTATCACCCTCAAGCCACGCGACGAACGCAGCGAAACGGCGCAGCAAATTATCGACCGTCTGCGCGTAAAACTGGCGAAAGAACCGGGGGCGAATCTGTTCCTGATGGCAGTGCAGGATATTCGCGTTGGTGGGCGTCAGTCGAACGCCAGCTACCAGTACACGTTGTTATCCGACGACCTGGCGGCGCTGCGCGAATGGGAGCCGAAAATCCGCAAAAAACTGGCAACGTTGCCGGAACTGGCGGACGTTAACTCCGACCAGCAGGATAACGGCGCGGAGATGAACCTGGTTTACGATCGCGACACGATGGCGCGGCTGGGGATCGATGTGCAGGCCGCCAACAGCCTGCTGAATAACGCCTTTGGTCAGCGGCAAATCTCGACCATTTACCAGCCAATGAACCAGTATAAAGTGGTGATGGAAGTGGATCCGCGCTATACCCAGGACATCAGCGCGCTGGAAAAAATGTTCGTCATTAATAACGAAGGCAAAGCGATCCCGTTGTCGTATTTCGCCAAATGGCAACCGGCAAACGCGCCGCTGTCGGTGAATCATCAGGGATTATCGGCGGCCTCGACCATCTCGTTCAACCTGCCGACCGGGAAATCGCTTTCGGACGCCAGTGCGGCAATCGATCGTGCGATGACGCAGCTTGGCGTGCCTTCGACGGTGCGCGGCAGTTTTGCCGGAACGGCGCAGGTGTTCCAGGAGACAATGAACTCGCAGGTGATCCTGATTATCGCGGCGATCGCCACGGTGTATATCGTGCTGGGTATCCTTTACGAGAGTTACGTACATCCGTTGACGATTCTCTCCACCCTACCCTCGGCGGGCGTTGGGGCGCTGCTGGCGCTGGAGCTGTTCAATGCCCCGTTCAGCCTAATCGCCCTGATAGGGATCATGTTATTAATCGGCATTGTGAAGAAAAACGCCATCATGATGGTCGATTTTGCGCTCGAAGCTCAAAGGAATGGAAATCTGACGCCGCAGGAAGCCATTTTCCAGGCCTGTCTGCTGCGTTTTCGTCCGATTATGATGACTACCCTGGCGGCGCTGTTTGGTGCGCTGCCGCTGGTGTTATCTGGCGGCGACGGCTCGGAACTGCGTCAACCATTAGGGATCACCATTGTCGGCGGTCTGGTAATGAGTCAGCTCCTGACGCTGTATACCACGCCGGTGGTGTATCTTTTTTTCGACCGTCTGCGGCTGCGTTTTTCGCGAAAATCTAAAGAAACGGTAACCGAGTAAATGACAGATCTTCCTGACAGCACCCGCTGGCAATTGTGGATTGTGGCTTTCGGCTTCTTTATGCAGTCGCTGGACACCACCATCGTCAACACCGCCCTTCCCTCAATGGCGCAAAGCCTGGGGGAAAGCCCGCTGCATATGCACATGGTCATTGTCTCTTATGTGCTGACCGTGGCGGTGATGCTGCCTGCCAGCGGCTGGCTGGCGGACAAAGTCGGCGTGCGCAATATTTTCTTTACCGCTATCGTGCTGTTTACCCTCGGTTCGCTGTTTTGCGCGCTTTCCGGCACCCTTAATGAACTGTTGCTGGCACGTGCGTTACAGGGCGTAGGCGGTGCGATGATGGTGCCGGTCGGCAGGCTAACGGTGATGAAAATTGTTCCGCGCGAGCAATATATGGCGGCGATGACCTTTGTCACGCTGCCCGGTCAGGTCGGCCCGCTGCTCGGTCCGGCGCTTGGCGGTCTGCTGGTGGAGTACGCGTCGTGGCACTGGATCTTTTTGATCAACATTCCGGTGGGGATTATCGGTGCGATCGCCACGCTAATGTTAATGCCAAACTACACCATGCAGACGCGGCGCTTCGATCTCTCCGGCTTTCTGTTGCTGGCGGTTGGCATGGCAGTGTTAACGCTGGCGCTGGATGGCAGTAAAGGCACAGGACTTTCGCCGCTGGCGATTGTCGGCCTGGTGGCGGTTGGCGTAGTGGCACTGGTGCTTTATCTGCTGCACGCCAGAAATAACAACCGCGCCCTTTTCAGTCTGAAACTGTTCCACACCCGCACCTTTTCGCTGGGTCTGGCGGGAAGTTTTGCCGGACGTATTGGCAGCGGTATGTTGCCCTTTATGACGCCGGTTTTCCTGCAAATCGGCCTCGGTTTTTCGCCGTTCCATGCCGGACTGATGATGATCCCCATGGTGCTCGGCAGCATGGGAATGAAACGTATTGTGGTGCAGGTGGTTAACCGCTTTGGTTATCGTCGGGTGCTGGTGGCAACCACGCTGGGTCTGTCGCTGGTCACATTGCTGTTTATGGCCACCGCGATGCTTGGCTGGTACTACGTTTTGCCATTCGTTCTGTTTTTACAAGGAATGGTCAACTCAACGCGTTTCTCCTCCATGAACACCCTGACGCTGAAAGATCTACCAGACAATCTGGCGAGCAGCGGCAACAGCCTGCTGTCGATGATTATGCAATTGTCGATGAGTATCGGTGTGACCATCGCCGGGCTGCTGCTGGGTCTTTTTGGCTCCCAACATGTCAGCGTTGACAGCGGCACCACACAAACCGTCTTTATGTACACCTGGCTTAGCATGGCGTTTCTCATCGCCCTTCCGGCGTTCATCTTTGCCAGAGTTCCGAACGATACGCATCAAAACGTGGCTATTTCGCGGAGAAAAAGGAGCGCGCAATGAAGTTCTGGCGACCCGGCATTACCGGCAAACTGTTTCTGGCGATCTTCGCCACCTGCATTGTGTTATTGATAACGATGCACTGGGCGGTACGGATCAGTTTTGAGCGCGGCTTTATCGATTACATTAAGCATGGTAATGAACAGCGGCTGCAAATGCTCGGAGATGCACTTGGCGAGCAGTACGCCCAGCACGGTAACTGGCGCTTTCTGCGTAATAACGATCGTTTTGTATTTCAGATACTGCGCTCATTTGAACATGATAATAATGAAGACAAACCGGGGCCCGGTATGCCGCCACACGGCTGGCGTACTCAGTTCTGGGTGGTCGATCAAAACAACAAAGTGCTGGTTGGCCCACGCTCTCCCATTCCACCGGACGGTACAAGGCGCCCTATTCTGGTCAATGGTGTTGAAGTTGGCGCGGTGATCGCCTCACCCGTTGAACGGTTAACCCGCAATACCGATATCAATTTCGATAAACAACAGCGGCAAACCAGTTGGCTGATTGTCGCTTTATCTACCTTACTGGCGGCGCTGGCGACATTCCCACTGGCGCGCGGTTTGCTCGCTCCAGTGAAACGGCTGGTGGATGGCACGCACAAACTGGCGGCGGGCGATTTCACAACCCGCGTGACGCCCACCAGTGAAGATGAACTGGGCAAACTGGCACAAGACTTCAACCAGCTCGCCAGCACGCTGGAGAAAAACCAACAGATGCGCCGCGATTTTATGGCTGATATCTCTCACGAACTGCGCACGCCTTTAGCAGTACTGCGCGGAGAACTGGAAGCTATTCAGGATGGCGTGCGTAAGTTCACACCGGAGACAGTGGCTTCTTTACAGGCGGAGGTCGGTACACTGACCAAACTGGTGGATGACCTGCATCAACTGTCGATGTCAGATGAAGGTGCTCTCGCCTATCAAAAAGCGCCTGTGGATCTGATCCCGCTGCTGGAAGTGGCAGGCGGCGCTTTTCGTGAACGTTTCGCCAGCCGTGGCCTGAAGCTGCAATTTTCCCTACCGGATAGCATTACCGTATTTGGCGATCGCGACCGTTTAATGCAGTTATTCAATAACTTACTGGAAAACAGTCTACGTTACACCGACAGCGGCGGCAGCCTGCAAATCTCCGCCGAGCAGCGCGACAAAACGGTGCGCCTGACCTTTGCCGACAGTGCGCCGGGCGTCAGCGACGAACAACTGCAAAAATTGTTTGAGCGTTTTTACCGCACCGAAGGTTCCCGGAACCGTGCCAGCGGCGGTTCCGGGCTGGGACTGGCGATTTGCCTTAACATTGTTGAAGCGCACAGTGGTCGCATTGTTGCCACTCATTCGCCTTTTGGCGGGGTAAGCATTACAGTAGAGTTACCGCTGGAACGGGATTTACAGAGAGAAGTATGACCGAGTTACCAATCGACGAAAACACACCGCGTATTTTGATCGTGGAAGATGAACCGAAGCTGGGGCAGTTGCTCATTGATTATCTGCGTGCTGCGAGCTACGCGCCGACCCTTATCAGTCACGGTGATCAGGTACTGCCGTATGTGCGGCAGACCCCACCGGATCTGATCCTGTTGGATCTGATGCTACCAGGCACTGATGGTCTGACACTTTGCCGGGAAATTCGTCGTTTTTCCGATGTCCCCATCGTGATGGTTACGGCAAAAATCGAAGAAATCGACCGTTTGCTGGGGCTGGAGATTGGCGCCGATGACTACATCTGCAAACCGTACAGCCCACGGGAAGTGGTGGCGCGTGTTAAGACCATTTTGCGCCGCTGCAAACCGCAGCGCGAGTTGCAGCAACAGGATGCCGAAAGCCCGTTGATTATCGACGAAGGTCGTTTTCAGGCTTCATGGCGTGGCAAAATGCTTGATCTGACGCCTGCAGAATTTCGTCTTTTGAAAACCCTCTCCCATGAACCGGGAAAAGTATTCTCCCGCGAGCAATTACTCAATCATCTTTATGACGATTACCGCGTGGTAACCGACCGCACCATCGACAGCCACATTAAAAACCTGCGCCGTAAACTGGAGTCGCTGGACGAAGAGCAGTCATTTATCCGTGCCGTTTACGGTGTCGGTTACCGCTGGGAAGCTGACGCCTGTCGTATCGTTTAATGTATCATTGCCCTGGCGAGGGCAAAATTCCCTGTTTATTAACCCGTCATGCCCCTCTCTGAAAGGAGAGGGATAACACCGTATCCGCATTCAGATTCCTGCATATTTATCAGTAATCTCCCCCACCCTTTAGAGGGTATTCCCCTGATTGGCAGTCAACTGAATATCACCCATACTTAAATCGTTACATACTGTTTTCGATACGCAATTTCAATCAAGGAGTCATTATGGCTGGTTGGTTTGAACTCAATAAGAGCAGTGAAAATCAGTTCCGGTTTGTGCTAAAAGCGGGCAATGGCGAGATCATTCTCACCAGCGAACTGTATACCTCAAAAGCCGCTGCGGAAAAGGGCATTGCCTCGGTGCAAAGCAACAGCCCGCAGGACGAACGCTATGAGAAAAAAACAGCGAGCAACGGCAAATTTTATTTCAATCTGAAAGCTGGCAATCATCAGATAATCGGTTCCAGCCAGATGTATGCCAGGCTTTGTTGAATAAATCGAACTTTTGCTGAGTTGAAGGATCAGATCACGTATCTTCCCGACAACGCAGACCGTTCCGTGGCAAAGCAAAAGTTCAAAATCACCAACTGGCCCACCTACAATAAAGCCCTCATC